>JBQCFH010000374.1:0-9841 GCA_051959385.1 Rhizobiaceae bacterium
GGCTTGCCGACCGCATTGAGGCCTCGGGGAAGGCGCGGCTAGCGTGGAGGCCCGAGGCCAACGAGGTGTTCGGCATCATGAGCGAGGAGGTGGCGAAGTCCCTACGGGCCAAGGGCGCGGTGTTCCATCCATGGAAGCGGCCCCACGGCTTCGCGGACCAAATCGGAGAGAACGAGACGCTCTGTCGGTTCGTCACCAGTTTCGCGACCACGGCCGAGGAGGTCGACCGGTTGGGGGATCTGCTCGGCTGACGCGCCGGGCCGGGCAAGCAGCGTCCAAGCCGCCGAACGAAAACGGCGCCCCGCAGGGCGCCGTCGAAGTTCATTCTACGAAGCTTTCGTCAGGCAGCCGCCTTCGCTTCGATCTGAGCGCCGGCCTTCTCGCCGGAGCTGGAAATCGCGATCTTGCGCGGCTTCAGCTCCTCGGGGATGTTGCGCTTCAGATCGATGTGGAGCAGCCCGTTCTTGAGCTCGGCGCCCGTGACCTCGACGTGGTCGGCGAGCTGGAAGCGGCGCTCGAACGCGCGGCTGGCAATGCCTCGATAGAGGTACTCGCCGGCCTCATTCTGCTCGTCGGTCTTCTCGCCCTTTACGGTCAGCACGTTGCGGTGCGCCTCGAGCGATATCTCCTTTTCGGAGAAGCCGGCTACCGCCATCGAAATGCGATAGGCGTCCTCGCCGGTGCGCTCGATGTTGTAGGGCGGATAGGTCTGCACGCCTTCCGGCGTCGCCAGCGAGTCAAGCATCGAAAAGAGGCGGTCGAAGCCGACCGTCGAACGGTAGAAGGGGGAAAAATCAACGTGACGCATGGTCTGTTCTCCTTTGAGCAACACGGTTTGCGTTTGGACGCTTCTTGAAGCCCTGATCGGCGCTTCGGGGGCGTCCAGCGGCCCCGCTTGGGCGGCCGCATTGGTGATTTGGGGGCCCGGAAAGCCAATTTCAAGGGCTTTTTCCCGGCAAGAAAACACCTCCGATCTCCCCATGGCGGCCACGAAAATGAACGGAAAATGAACCGCCGCTTCGGACGCCGTTCAGAGGACTTTTCGTAGGATATGGCCGAAATCGCAGAAATGGCCCTTGGCGGGGCCGATCTGAATGCCGGCCGGGTGCAACGTCCCTTCCACCCGGTTCGTCAGGAGCCGGAAGTGCCTGGGCGGGCGCTTCCGGCTTTCCCTTTGCCCTTCCATGCCGTTCCCTCGGCCCTCCACGACTTTGCTTTTGCCGGAGAGGGCTTTAAGCATTGGTCCGACGATCTTCTCCCGCGCGGCGAGCATGACGGACCTGCTTTTCGACAGCCCCGACAATCCGCTGCCCAGCAATGCCGAGGCGGGCACGTTCCAGACGCGCGACGGCAAACGGGTCCGCTACGCGCTGTTCGGCGCGACCGGCCGGCCGCTGCGGGGAACGATCATCCTCCTGCAGGGGCGCAACGAGTGTATCGAGAAATACTTCGAGACGATCCGGGACCTGCAGAAGGCGGGCTTCAGCATCGCGACTTTCGACTGGCGAGGGCAGGGAGGCTCGCAGCGCCTGCTTGGCAATCCGCGGCGCGGCCATGTCCGGCGCTTCGAGGATTATGTCGATGATCTGGAGCAGTTCTATCGGGACATCGTGTTGCCCGATTGCCGCCTGCCGCTCTTCGTCCTGGCGCATTCGACCGGAGCGCTGATCGCGCTCCTTACGGCGCCGGCCATGGTCAACCAGGTGCAGCGCATGGTTCTTTGCGCGCCGCTGTTCACGATCGCCGGCCTTCCCTTCTCGATGGCGTTCCTCACGCGCCTTACGGGCGTGCTCAAGGCCGTTGGTGCAGGCGGCATGAGGCTCGGCCGTGGCCGGAACGACGGCATGCCGAGCTTCGAAGGCAATGTGCTGACCAGCGACCCGGAACGCTTTCGCCGCAACGCCGCGATCTACGAGCGCCATCCGGAACTGGCTCTCGGCCAGCCCTCCATCGCCTGGGTGAATGCCGTCTGCAAGGCGGCGGCTACCGCCACCGACAGCGAATTCCTCGCCACGATCCACGTACCGGCGCTCTTCGTCGCCGCCGGCGCCGACAGGGTGGTATCGACGGCCGCGGTCGAGGATTGCGCGCGGCGGATGCGCTCGGCATCGCTGCTTACGATAGATGGCGCGCGGCACGAGATGCTGCAGGAGGCGGACGCCTATCGTGAACAGCTTCTGGCTGCGGCGAAGGCCTTCATGCTTGGCGAAGTTCCGGCGGAGACGTGAGGCCGGCCAGCATTCAGCCTTGCAAGGCTTCGCGCGCGGCGGCGTGCAGTTCCGGCGTGGCGGCCGCGACAATGTCGCCGCCTTTCTCGGCGGGACCTCCCTCCCATGTCGTGATCACGCCGCCCGCCATCTCGATGATCGGCACCAGCGCCACGATGTCGTATGGCTGCAGCCCGGTTTCGACGACGAGGTCGATGTTGCCGGCAGCAAGCATGGCATAGGCATAGCAATCGGTGCCGTAGCGGGCGAGCCGCACGCGCCGCTCCAGCCCATCGTAGATTTCCCGCTGCCGGCCGGCGAAAAGGGCGGGCGTCGTCGTGCAGAGCGTGGCGTCGGCAAGCACGATGGTCGGCCGCGTCGTAAGCGAGCGGATGCCGCCCGGTCCGTCATAGGTCGACTGCCCATCGGCGGCGAAGAAGAACTCGCCGGTGAAGGGCTGCGACATCATGCCGGCAATGGCGTCGCCGCCACTCGTCAGCCCGACGAGGGTGCCCCAGAGCGGCAGGCCGGAGATGAAGGAGCGCGTGCCGTCGATCGGGTCGATGATCCAGCGCAGCGGGCTCGCTTCGTTTTCAAGGCCGTGCTCTTCGCCGAGGATGCCGTGGCCGGGAAATTCCGCGCGAATCAGGCGGCGGATCGCCTGCTCGGCCTCGCGGTCGGCTTCCGTCACGGGGTCGAAACCCTGCGTGTATTTATTTGCGACCGCGCCGTTCTGGCGGAAGCGCGGCAAGGTCTCCGCCGCCGCGACTTCCGCGATCCGGCGCATGAAGGCGGCGGTGACGATCATTCAGTACAAGTCCTCAGGCCATTCTTGGGGCGCGGATGAGCCGCTGTCCGGCCGTCACCGATATTTCAACGGTTGATAAAATTCAAATCCGCTTGACAATTGTGCAATGCAACATAGGATCGGGAATCGGATGAGGTCGATCCTCTTCCATGCCCTCCTTGGGCGTTTCCTCCCTAGACTTCGACCGCGTCGCGCGAGCGTCGCGGTCCTTTTTTATGGGCGGTTCGCGCAGAGCCATCCTCACTCGGCGGCGAGCGGCAAGGGCAGGAAGAGATCCGGCGGCAACTGCATCAGCCGCGCCACGAGCGCCGTAATGTTGTTTGCAAGCGTCACGAAACCATCCGATTTCTCGAAAGTGCGCTCGTTCATGTAAAGGCCACGATTAACCTCGACCTGGATTGCATGAAGCCCCTTCGCGGGCCGGCCGTAATGTTCGGTGATGAAGCCGCCGGCATAGGGCTTGTTGTGCACCACGCGGTAACCCATCGCGGTCAGCGTCGCGATCGCGCAGTCGGTCAGCGGAGCGGCGGCGGACGTCCCGAAGCGGTCGCCGATGATGAAGTCGGGCCTCACGCCGGTTTCGCCGACGCGGATGCCCGCCGGCATGGAGTGGCAGTCGATCAGCACCGCGTAGCCGAAACGCGCATGGGTGGCGGTGAGCAGGCGCTTCAGCTTCTCGTGGTAGGGCTTGTAGATGCCGTCGATGCGGGCGATGGCCTCCCGGAGCGGCAGGCGGCCGAAATAGATATCCTGGCCCTCGCCGACGATGCGCGGCACGGTGCCGAGCCCGCCGGCGACGCGCGGCGAGCGGATGTTGCAGAAATGCGGAACGGGCTCGGCGAACATGCGCGGGTCGAGTTCCCACGGCTCGCGGTTGACGTCGAGGTAGGCGCGCGGGAAATGCGCCGCCAGCATCGGCGCGCCGAGCGCCATCGCCCCGGCGAAGAGTTCGTCGACGAAGCTGTCTTCCGAGCGCCTTATCGTATTGCGGTCGAGCCGGGACATCGCCAGGAAGCGCTCCGGATAGTGCCGGCCGCTGTGCGGCGAGTTGAGAATAAAGGGAAATGTCTGGCCGGGCGCCCCGCGAACCTCGAAGGCTTGGTCGACTGAAAAATCCGGCGCGGCTGTCATCGAGGCGAACTGCCTTTCGAGAAAATGTCCTTGTCGTCAAACGTGCCATCTGGCGGAAGGAGTGTCCAGTGGCGGCTTTGGAAACGCTGCTTTCGCGCGCGGGCAAGTCCGCGTATTCACTTGATGTTTACCCAACGCTCTTCATATAAGGGCGGTGGTCGAAGCGCCGCCTTCGGGCGGCCGATTCGAGATTCGGACGGGATGAATGGCACGTATTCTTCTTGCTGAAGACGACGACGACATGCGCCGTTTTCTGGTCAAGGCGCTGGAGCGCGCCGGCTACGACGTGAGCGATTTCGACAATGGCGCGAGCGCTTACGAGCGGCTGCGCGAAGAGCCGTTCTCGCTGCTTCTCACCGACATCGTGATGCCGGAGATGGACGGCATCGAGCTTGCACGCCGCGCAACCGAGATCGATCCCGACCTGAAGGTCATGTTCATCACCGGCTTCGCCGCGGTGGCGCTCAACCCGGATTCGAAGGCGCCGAAGGACGCCAAGGTGCTGTCCAAGCCTTTCCACCTGCGCGATCTCGTCAACGAGGTCGGCAAGATGCTGCAGGCGGCCTGAGCACCTCCTTCCCCGGTACCGCTCGCGGGATATCGCCCCATTCTGGCTGCCGCGCTCGCCGCGCCAGGCGATCGACCGGATGATCTTTTGAGGCCTTCATCCGCTATTGACGCCGGCCGTCCGGATGTGGTCTATGCGCGGCGCGAATGGGCGTGTAGCTCAGCGGGAGAGCACTACGTTGACATCGTAGGGGTCACAGGTTCAATCCCTGTCACGCCCACCATTCCGTTTCCTTGAAAATCCAACGCAAATCCCGCGACGCGGAACGAGCGCCGCGACGTGATCGCGCGAGATCGATTCCGCTGCTATAGGACCCGAAAGGCGCCCCTCCGCGGATGCTACCTCGCGCGCCGGAAGAAGCCTGCGAGCAGCGACAGGATCAGGAGCACGAGGAAAACGAAGAAGATAAACTTGGCGATGCCGGCCGCGGCTCCCGCGATGCCGCCAAAACCCAATGCAGCGGCAATAATTGCAATGACCAGAAACACCAGAGCCCAGTAAAGCATAGTCCCTCCTTTCAGCCTCATCGCGGATAACTCATCTCACGACCGTTGGTTCCGCGCGGCGCGGGACCGGAGGTCGTGGAAAGGGCGATGCATTGCTCGCGAAGCGGGAATGTTTTCAGGGAAGAAAACTATGCAAATTCAAGGGATTATGCGCATGGATGGCTCGCGGAGGCCTTGAGATGCTTCAAGGCTTCCGCTTTTTGCGGGTCGGCAAAGGCGCGCTGCCGGCTGCCGGCGCCGCCTCGGTCCGAGCGGGGGCGGGGTCCGATCGAACCGTTGGGCCGATCGCGGAAGTCCTGTCGCCCGCGCCGCCGAAATTGTCCGCCCGGCCGGGCGGCGAGGACGGCGCTATGCCCTCTATCGTCAGGCGATCGGCGGCGCTGCGGCCCATGGCAGGCTTGGCCGCGGCCTTGGCGCCGAGCAGGTCCGCATTGCCGTCCGCAGGAGGCGCCGCAAGCGAAACGGGCTGCGTGCGGTCGAGCGAAGGAACGAGCGTATTGTCCGTGCCCGGTGTCGGTGGGACGGCGCTGGCCGGCGCGGAGCCCTCCGGACCGGCTGCTGCGCCGAGGATCTTGTTCAGCGGCTTCTCGACATAGAACGCGACCTTGCGCTTGCCGGCCTTCGACAGCTTTATGCCGTCGTCCGAGCGGAGGCGGACAGGCTGCCCGTTGACATCGGGCCCGGTGAAGCGGAAGGCCCCGTTCTCGTCGACGAAGCCGTCCCAGATATCGACATAATCGCCCTTGGCGGCTTCGACCACACGCTGATAGATGTCGTCGAGGGCCAGCATGTCCGACGACATCGAGGCAAATCTGAAAGCCGGCTGCCCGACCCAGACGAGCGGAATTTTGCGGTCGGTCACGGCCTTCGCCACGGCTTCCACGCGGCGGACGTACTCCGCGGTCCAGGCATCGGAGCGGGGAGCTTCTTTGGTTCCCCCGGTGTCCATCGCCTGGCGGTCGTTGGCGCCGATCATCATCACGACGACCGCGGGATGGGCCGCGTCCATGACGGCGCCGATCTCTTTCGGCCAATCGTAGAAATCCGTGCGCACCAGACCGGACGAACCGTTCGTCCCGTCGACGATCTTCACCTTGGGGGACTCGGCGTAGTCCTCCGCCAGCGCATCGGCCAGGCCCGAAGCCATGAAGTCGCCGACGACGAGCACGACGCGTGCGTCGTCGACCTTCTCGACCGGTTCCTCCTCGGAGCTGTCCTCCTGGGCCGGCGGCGCTTCCGAGCGGCGGCTGCGCCTGAGCGCCGGCGCCCTCTGGTATCGCTCCTGATCCCACTGCCAGCCGCGATCGTACATCTGCCGCCCCTGATAGGGCTGCCGCGCGTTCTCCGCGTTTGCCGGCGCGATCGCAACGAGCAGCAACAGGAAGGCCATGCCGGCGGCGAGCCGGCAAAGGCACCAGGCCGATACGCGTTCCGGACATTGCCGCATGGCCACTCCGATCGGCATGCTCATGAGCCGCCGGCGCATGCGGCGGGGCGGGTTGCCGGGCTACTTGCTCCGCAAGCTGGTCAGTACTTCCTTGCTCGGATGCCCGTCCTGCGTCAAGCCGGCCCGCGCCTGGTATGCCATGATCGCGGCGCGGGAAGCGGAACCGATGCGGCCGTCGATCTTGCCATCATAGTAACCGTAGGAAGACAGCCGCTGCTGGAGTTCCTCGCGCTCCTCGAATGTCAGCTTGACGAAGGGCCGGTTCCAGTCATGCACGAGGCCGCCATAGCCGGCGATCTCGTCGGCGAGAAGACCCACGGCAAGCGCATATTTGTCGGCATTATTGTAGCGCTTGATGACATAGAAGTTCTTGAGCATCAGGAAGGCCGGCCCGGAACGGCCGTCCGGCACTTTCAGGATCGCCTTGTCGGAGCCGCGCGGAAAGTCCTTGCCGTTGGCCCGCTTCACGCCGATCGAGGCCCATTTGTCGAGGCTGACCCAGCCGGCGGGAAACTTGCGGCCCTCCGGAAGCACGACCTCATAGCCCCAGGTCTTTCCCGTCTGCCAGCCGTTGCGGTGCAGAAGGTTGGCGGCGGTCGCGAGCGCGTCCGGCACCGAGTTCCAGATGTCGCGCCGGCCGTTGCCGTCCATGTCGACCGCATAGGACTGGTAACTCGTCGGGATGAACTGGGTGTGGCCCATGGCGCCGGCCCACGATCCCATGAAGTGGTCGGGGTCGATATCGTGATGCTGGAGGATCTTCAGCGCCGCGACAAGCTGGGTGCGGGCGAATTTCGCGCGCGGGGGGTCGGCATAGGCGAGTGTCGCCAGCGAGCGAACGACGTTGCGCATGACCTTGTCGTTCTTCAGCGTCTCGCCGTAATTCGTCTCCATCGACCAGATCGCGAGCAGGATATCGCGATCGACGCCGAACCTGGCCTCGATCCGGTCGAGCCACGGCCTCCACTTGCCGGCCATATCCCGGCCGTCGGCGATAGATTCTTCCTGCACACGATTGTCGAAATAGTCCCACATGGGAGCGGTGAATTCCGGCTGCGCGTGCGCCTTCTCGATAACTTCCGGGTCCGGTCCCGGTATGTTGCGGAAGGCGCGGTCGTAAGTGGCCGCGGAAATCCCGCTCTTCAAGGCGGTGGCGCGGAACGAGGCGACCCAGCGGTCGAAGCCGGCATCGGCAAAGGCAGGCGCCGCATGGGCCGCCAGCAGCAGGCCCGCGGCCAGAAGGGCGGGGCCAAGGCGTCTTGCGATCGGGCGAACGGACATCTTTCCCTCCTTTCAGGAATGGCCGGTTGAAACCCCGGGCGACCGTGCGGCCGGCAAGTGCCGCCGACGAGCCGCGCCCGGTATCCGGTCTACTATTCGCCAGGCCCGGTTAGCATTTAGTTTACCATGGAGGTCCGGCCTCGGCTAATATGCCGTCAGGAGCTTGTCGGAACGTTCGCGAGCGGCGAGGCGTTGAACGTTCCTCAATTCCGACATTAAATTGAACCACCGGCTGTCTTCCTCAGAAACTGGAACCCGTGACGCATGAAAAAAATCCGCAAGGCCGTCTTTCCCGTAGCCGGGCTCGGCACGCGCTTTCTTCCGGCGACAAAGGCGATACCGAAGGAGATGCTGACCGTCGTCGACCGTCCGGTGATCCAGTATGTCGTCGACGAGGCGAGGGAAGCCGGCATCGAGCATTTCATCTTCGTGACCGGACGCAACAAGGCCGTCATCGAGGACCATTTCGATCTGCATTTCGAACTCTATGATACGCTCGAAAAACGCGGCAAAACAAAGGAACTCGACCGGCTGAAGGGCATGCAGCCGGAAGCGGGGCAGACCAGCTTCACCCGCCAGCAGGAGCCGCTCGGTCTCGGCCATGCGGTCTGGTGCGCGCGCGACCTCGTCGGCGACGAGCCGTTCGCGCTGCTTCTCCCAGACATGATCATGGAGACCAGGAAAAGCTGCCTGAAGGAGATGGTCGAACTCTACGAAGATACGGGCCACAACGTGGTCGCCGTGCAGGAATGCGATCCGGCCGAAGCGCACAAATATGGCATCGTCGGCCGGGGCTCCGACGTGCATACCGGTTTCGAGATCACCGGCATGGTGGAGAAGCCGGCAAAGGGAACCGCGCCGTCCAACCTGTTCCTCAACGGCCGCTACATCCTGCAGCCGGAGATCTTCGCCATCCTGGAGACCCAGGAGCGCGGCGCCGGCAACGAGATCCAGCTGACCGACGCCATGCTGAAGCTGGAGCGGCAGCAGCCCTTCTATGGCTACCACTACAAGGGCCGCACCTTCGATTGCGGCTCGCCGGAAGGCTTCATCGAGGCGAACATCGCCTTCGCGCTGTGGAACCCGGATATGCGGCAGCGCATTGCGGCCCATATCGACGAGCTGTTCGAGGAGATGCATCCGAGCGAGCGCCAGAAGGCCGCCGGCTGAGCGGCGCCTCGCCGCGCTCAATGTCTATCGCGAGAGGCGGTTCTCGTCGTCGATCAGAACGAGACGGGCCGGGAGACGGTCGGTCCATTTCCACAGCACGAGGTTCATATCGTCGGCGCTTGAACCTGCCGCGAAGCTTCTGACCAATAGGGCGTTGTAGCCGGCACCGATCAGGCGGCGGGCAAATTCCTGCGTTCTCGCCTCGCCCGCCGCCTTCATCCGGTCGCGCCATGTCGGGTCCGAGAGCGCGGTCGCGTCCATTCCTTCGGCTGCAAGCGCCGCCTCGTCCCGACTGTCGAAGACAGAATAGATGTCGGCGTCGTAAGACACCAGCGTTGTGGGTTGGAGACTGCCGACCTGGTTGGCCTCGCGCAGCGCGGTTAGCACGGCCAACGAAGTATAGAGCGCCGGCGTCCCCTTCGGATTGAAGCGGCCGCGATAGAGCTTAGCGCCGTGTCCGGATAGCGGTTCGCGGGCATGGACCGGATTCAGCGCTCGATAAAGCTTGCCTCTAAAGCGCATGCGCGCCGTCAGGCGTGGATGCCCGCATCGACGGCATCGATGTAGTCGAGCACGTCTTCGGCCCGGCCGTTGCGCACCAATTGCATCGCCGTCTGGCCGGAAAATCCCGGAAGCGGCTCCGAGCGATACCAGGCATAGGCCATCAGCGCGGAACCGAAACGCGGCTCGACCTTGTTGATGATCTCGACCATCTCGCGCAGT
>JBQCFH010000375.1:0-2627 GCA_051959385.1 Rhizobiaceae bacterium
GAAGCCGCGCGTGTCGTTGACCACGATCGGCGTCTTCTTGATGGCGCGCACATAGTCGATCGCAGTGGCGAGCGCCTTGTCGCCGGTTTTCTTGCCGAGGATGATTTCGACCAGCATCATGCGGTCGACCGGCGAGAAGAAGTGGATGCCGATGAAGTTCTTCGGCCGCGCCGAGTTCTTCGCCAGCCCGGTGATCGGGATGGTGGAGGTGTTGGAAGCAAAGATCGCGGCCGGTTTCAGCACCGCCTCCGCCTTCTCGGTCGCGCCCTTCTTCACTTCCGAATCCTCGAATACCGCCTCGATCACGAGGTCCGAGCCTTCCAGGTCGGCATAGTCCGCCGTCGGCATGATGAGCGACAGGAGCTTTTGCTTCTCCTCTTCGGTGGCGCGGCCCTTTTTGATCAGCCCGTCCATCAGACCCGCCGAATGCGCCTTGCCTTTTTCGGCCGACGGCATGTCGCGGTCGAGCAGCACGACCGGAATGCCGGCCCTGGCCGTCACATAGGCGATGCCCGCGCCCATGAAGCCGGCGCCGAGCACGCCGATCTTCTTGAACCTGGTCGGCGGCACGCCGGCCGGGCGGCGCGCGCCCTTGTTCAGCTCCTGCAGCGAGACGAAGAGCGAGCGGATCATCATTGCCGCCTCTTTCGTCTGCAGGATTTCGGCGAAATAGCGCTGCTCGATCCGGAGCGCCGTGTCGAAGGGCACCAGCAGCCCCTCATAGACGCATTTCAGGATCGCGGCGGCAGCCGGATAGTTGCCATGCGTCTCGCGGCGCAGGATGGCGATGGCCGGCGGCCACAGATTGGCGCCGGCCGCCGAATAGACCGGCCCGCCCGGCAGCTTGAAGCCCTTCTCGTCCCATGGCGCGACCGGCTTCAGCCCGGCGGCGATCATCGCCTTCGCCGCGTCGATCAGCCTGCCCGGCTCGACGATGTCGTCGATGAGGTTCATCCCCTTCGCCTTTTTCGGCGAAAGCGTCTGGCCCGAGGTCAGCATCTGCAGCGCCTCCTGCGTATTGGCGAGACGCGGCACGCGCTGGGTGCCTCCGGCGCCGGGGAAGAGGCCGACCTTGATCTCGGGCAGCGCCATCTTCACATGCTCCGAATCCGCCGCAACGCGCCCATGGCAGGCGAGCGACAGTTCGAACGCCCCGCCCATGCAGGTGCCGTTGATGGCCGAGACCCATGGCTTGCCGGAGGTTTCGATCCTGCGGAAGAGCTGCGACATGCGGCCGGCGCCCTCGAAGAGCATCGCCACCGCCTTTTTATGATCCTTCGCCTCCTCGGCGCGGAACTGGCCGAGCATGCGCTGGAGCATCGTCAGGTCGGCGCCGCCGGAAAAGCTTTCCTTGCCGGAGGTGATGACGACGCCCTTGACCGAGGCGTCCCCGGTCACCTGATCGACGATCCGGCCGAGTTCCTCGATGACCTCCTCGGTGAAGACATTCATCGACTTGTCGGGCATGTCCCAGGTGACGAGCGCGATGCCGTCCGGGCCGGTGGAGAGGGTGAAGTTGTTGTATTTGGTCATTGGAGAGGTCTCCCGGTTGGGTTTCCCTACCCCTTGAGGGGAGGGTGCCGAGCGAAGCGAGGCGGGTGGGGTAATCTCAACTGCTTCGGCTTAAATGATGCCGGGCGCTGCCGCACCGACCCCACCCGGCCGCTGCGCGGCCACCCTCCCCTCAAAGGGGGAGGGAAAGTCTGCGTCACACCCGCTCGATGATCGTCGCCGTGCCCATGCCGGCGCCGATGCAGAGCGTCACCAGTGCCGTGTTGAGGTCGCGCCGTTCCAGTTCGTCGAGCACGGTGCCGAAGATCATCGCGCCGGTCGCGCCGAGCGGATGCCCCATGGCGATCGCGCCGCCATTGACGTTGATCCTGTCGTGCGGGATGTCGAAGGCCTGCATGTACCGCAGCACGACCGAGGCGAAGGCCTCGTTCAGTTCGAAAAGGTCGATGTCCGACAGCTTCATCTTCGCGCGTTTCAGGAGCTTCTCCGTCACATCGACCGGTCCGGTCAGCATGATCGACGGTTCCGAGCCGATATTGGCCATGGCGCGGATGCGGGCGCGCGGCTTCAGTCCAAGCGACTTGCCGCCCTTCTTCGAGCCGAGCAGCACGGCCGCCGCCCCGTCAACGATGCCCGACGAATTGCCGGCATGGTGGACGTGGTCGATCTTCTCCACCTCCGGGTAGCGGTCGACCGCGACCGCGTCGAAGCCGCCCATCTCGCCGACCATGGTGAAGGAAGGGTTGAGCGAGGCGAGCGCCTGCATGTCGGTCGAGGGCCGCATGTGCTCGTCATGGTCGAGGATGGTGAGGCCGTTCTGGTCAGCGATCTCGATCACCGAGTTCTTGAACCAGCCCTTCTCCCAACCATGCGTGGCGCGCTTCTGGCTCTCCACCGCGTAGGCGTCGACGTCGTCGCGGGAGAAGCCGTATTTGGTGGCGATCAGATCGGCCGAGATGCCCTGCGGCACGAAATAGGACGGGATGCCGACCGACGGGTCCATGAACCAGGCGCCGCCGGACATGCCCATGCCGACGCGCGACATGGATTCGACCCCTCCGGCGATGACGATGTCGTCGCCCGCCGCGATCTTGGCCGCGCCGAGATTGATGGCG
>JBQCFH010000376.1:0-2686 GCA_051959385.1 Rhizobiaceae bacterium
CTACCGCCCGGTCTATCGCGCGGCGCTCGACCTGCCGACCGGCCAGGCCGCGCCTGCCGCCCAGGACCCCGGACCCGATCCGGCGCCCGCTTCCGGCCAGCCCGCCGCCGACGACGTGCCGCATCCGACTCCCCGCCCCGACCCGAAGGGCGGACCGGCCGTCGCATCGGTTCAGGCGGCGGAAAAGGCGACCGGCGAGGTGCCCTGCGCCGGCCTGTTCGGGCAGCCCATGCAGGAATGCAGCGCCGCCGTCACGCGGCTCGGCCCCGGCGTGGCCGAGGTGGTCGTGACGCTGCCGGCAGGCGGCACGCGCACCATCCGCTTCCGCGGCGGCAAGCCGGACGGTTCGGATTCGTCCGAGCCGCTGCAGGTCACCCGCGAAGGCAGCCTGAACATGATCCGCATCGGCAAGGGCGAGCGCTTCGAGATCCTCGACGAACTGGCGCTGGGGAAGTAGACAAAATGCACCCCGGTGGAAATCGGCACCCGGATCAGTTCAAGCAGCATTTCTTGAATTTCTTGCCGCTGCCGCATGGGAGATCGCCTCCACCGGGACAGTATCCGATTGCGCGAAGCTGTGGATGATTGCATCGAAGGTCATACTGAATACCTTAACATGTCCAGCCGAACCGACCATCGCACCGCGTATGATAGCAAGGCGATTCCGTGACGGCGCGCCAGTTGCGACATTCGATCCCAAACGGCTCCCACCTCTCCACCCACACAATGCGCCCAACATATCTTGGCGGAATTCGGGCATCCCTGGCGTCTTCACCCTCAACAGCTCCTGAAGAGGAGGTGCCTGGCAGGGAAGAGTGCGACGGTCGTCAGGCGCGCGAGGCGGCAAAGCCACCCCCGCCTGTTCAGTTCCCGGCTTGCCCCGCCGTCACAGATACGCGGCGCGGCGCTCGATTTCGATGCGGCCGTCGACCACCGCCGCTCCGAACTGGAAGCGGTCCTCGTCCCGGTGCAGCCGGATCGAGACGATCCCTTCCGCCCCGTGGCTGGCCTCGGCGAAGGTGAAGACGCCGGCTTCCATCAGCTCGGCGAAATCGTCCTTGATCTTCCTGTCGAACGCTTCCCGCGGCTCCGCTTCGTACATCGTCTCGATGAGCCGCATGCGCACCATCCACTTCACGACGGCGAGCGCCTCGCTGTTGCTGAACCCCATTGCCCCGTTCCTTGCAAAAACCCTGACGCTCGCCCTTTATCATCCTTTGCTTTGCCGAAGCTTGCGTCGCGTTGTCGCCGGCTTTGCCAAGCCCGGCCGGATCGGCTTTTCCGGGGGTTCCCCTACCCGGATTCCTCCCCTATAAGGCCCGCCTAGCCTGTATCAATCTTCGCGGAATTCCGGCGAGCCTGGCGCCCTCCTCCCCTCCCCTTCGACGGGCTCAGGAGCGGGAGGTGCCGAGCGAAGCGGGGCGGAGGGGGTGCGATCACCCCACCCGGGCGGGTGGGGGCCCCCCGCTGCCTCCGGGGGGGGGGGGGCGGCCCGCGGCCGCCCGGAGGGGGTGCAATCGCCCCCCCCGGCCGCTTCGCGGCCACCCTCTCCATCGAGGGGAGGGAGAGCGCCTCTTCCGGACGCCCGCCCGCACGGAACGACGCGCCGTGCCGCCGACGAACGGACCCTACGCATGCCCAAACGCACCGACATCAACTCGATCCTGATCATCGGCGCGGGACCGATCGTCATCGGCCAGGCCTGCGAGTTCGACTATTCCGGCACCCAGGCCTGCAAGGCGCTCAAACGCGAGGGCTACCGCATCATCCTGGTGAACTCCAACCCGGCCACCATCATGACCGACCCGGAGCTTGCCGACGCCACCTACGTCGAGCCGATCACGCCGGAGGTCGTCGCCAAAATCATCGCGCGCGAGCGGCCGGACGCGCTGCTCCCCACGATGGGCGGCCAGACCGCGCTGAACACGGCGCTGTCGCTGCGCCGCATGGGCGTTCTGGAGCGCTACAATGTCGAGATGATCGGCGCCAACGCCGAAGCGATCGACAAGGCCGAGGACCGGGCGCTGTTCCGCGAGGCGATGAAGAAGATCGGGCTGGAGACGCCGCGCTCCATGCTTGCCAACGCCACCGAGGTGAAGGACGCCGATCGCAGGAAGCACGAGGCCCGCCGCGCCGAGCTGAAGGCCAAATTGCTTGCGGAGGGCACGCCCGACGACCTCGATGCCGCGCTCGACGAGCTCGAGACGGAATGGAACCTCGGCGAAGGCGACCGCAAGCAGCGTTATATGAGCCATGCCATGGGCATCGCCGCACAGGCGCTGGACGCGGTCGGCTTGCCCGCGATCATCCGTCCCTCCTTCACGCTCGGCGGCACCGGCGGCGGCATTGCCTTCAACCGCTCCGAGTTCTTCGAGATCGTCGAGCGCGGGCTCGACGCCTCGCCGACCACCGAGGTGCTGATCGAGGAATCGGTGCTCGGCTGGAAGGAATTCGAGATGGAGGTCGTGCGTGACCGCGCCGACAATTGCATCATCGTCTGCTCGATCGAGAACATCGACCCGATGGGCGTGCATACGGGCGATTCGATCACGGTGGCCCCCGCCCTCACCTTGACCGACAAGGAATACCAGATGATGCGCAACGCCTCGATCGCGGTGCTGCGCGAGATCGGCGTGGAGACGGGCGGCTCCAACGTCCAGTTCGCCGTCAACCCGAAGGACGGCCG
>JBQCFH010000377.1:0-26239 GCA_051959385.1 Rhizobiaceae bacterium
CTCCCCCCGCTTCGCGGGTGGCGGATGGACGCTGGCCACACCGCTCGGCACCCATCCTCTCCCCTCACGAAGTGGGGGAGAGGTGCCGAGCGAAGCGAGGCGGAGAGGGGGTGATGAAGGCAGCGCATGGCCGCACTACCCCACCCCACGCCTTCGGCGCGACCTCCCCCTCGAGGGCCCTCGCGAAACGGCGCCGGCGAAAGAAGGTCACGCCTTTTCATGGTCGGCGATACGTGGTACCTGCCGCTGCCATCCGTAACGAACGGACAGGCACTCGAGCCGGGCGCCCGGGCCGTTCAGAAGCTCCCAGGGACGGCCATGGCAAGGATAATCGAGTCGGCTACCGGCGCGGAGGCGCTTACTTTCGACGACGTGCTGCTGCAGCCGGGCCATTCCGAGGTGATGCCCGGGCAGACCGATATCCGCACGCGCATCGCCGGCGACATCGACCTCAATTTGCCGATCCTCTCGGCCGCCATGGACACCGTCACCGATTCACGCCTCGCCATCGCCATGGCGCAGGCCGGCGGCATCGGCGTCATCCACCGGAATTTTTCGCCCGCCGAGCAGGCCGAACAGGTCCGCCAGGTGAAGAAGTTCGAATCGGGCATGGTCGTGAACCCGGTCACGATCGGCCCCGAGGCGACGCTCGCCGACGCGCTCGCGCTGATGCGGGCGCACGGCATTTCCGGCATTCCGGTCGTCGAGAATGGCGGGTCGGGCGGCCAGAGGACGGGACATCTGGTCGGCATCCTCACCAACCGCGACGTCCGCTTCGCTTCGGACCCGAACCAGAAGGTTTACGAACTGATGACGCGGGATAACCTCGTCACCGTCAAGGAAAACGTCGACCAGGACGAAGCCAAGCGCCTGCTCCACAAGCACCGCATCGAAAAGCTCCTGGTCGTCGACCCGGCCGGCAACTGCGTCGGCCTGATCACCGTGAAGGACATCGAGAAGTCGCAGCTCAACCCCAATGCCACCAAGGACGCGCAAGGCAGGTTGCGCGCCGCGGCCGCCACCAGCGTCGGCGACGACGGGCTGGAGCGCGCCGAACGGCTGATCGACGCCGGAGTCGATCTCCTGGTCATCGATACCGCCCACGGCCATTCGCAGCGCGTGCTCGATGCCGTCGTCCGCGCCAAGAAGCTGTCCAACTCCGTGCGCATCGTCGCCGGCAACGTCGCCACCGCGGAAGGCACGCAGGCGCTGATCGACGCGGGCGCTGACGCGGTCAAGGTCGGCATCGGACCCGGCTCGATCTGCACGACGCGCATCGTCGCGGGCGTCGGCGTGCCGCAGCTTTCCGCCATCATGGCGGCGGTGGAGACGGCCGACCGCTCCGCCGTTTCCGTGATCGCCGACGGCGGCATCAAATTCTCGGGCGATCTGGCGAAGGCGCTCGCCGCCGGCGCGGCCGCCGCGATGGTCGGCTCGCTCCTTGCCGGCACGGACGAAAGCCCCGGCGAGGTCTATCTGCACCAGGGCCGCTCCTTCAAGGCCTATCGCGGCATGGGCTCGGTCGGCGCGATGGCGCGCGGCTCGGCGGACCGCTATTTCCAGGCCGAGGTGCGGGATACGCTGAAGCTGGTTCCGGAAGGTATCGAAGGCCAGGTGCCATACAAGGGACCCGTTGCAGGCGTATTGCACCAGCTCGCTGGAGGGCTTAGGGCTGCGATGGGTTATGTCGGGGCACCCGATCTCGAATCGTTGCGGGCTCGTGCCCAGTTCGTCCGCATATCCGGCGCCGGCCTCAGAGAAAGCCATACGCATGATGTTGCGATTACCCGCGAGAGCCCGAACTATCCCGGTGCGACCTGAGGTCGTCGTCTCGGGTCTGAGGCGGGCGACCGTCGCGCTCTGCGCGGCATCGGTGGCGCTGTTCCTAGTCATGATCGTGCTGGAGTTCTTCTACTTCCAGCGACTTTCCGGCGGCCTGCCGTCGCTCGACATGCGGGTCACGGGCTTTTCCAGCGACGAAGCCGTTGCCTGGCTGACCGCGCTCGGCGAGCCGGGCCGGGAAGCCGTTCTGGTCTGGCAATATTCGAGTTTCGACCTGTTCTTCCCCGCGGTCTTCGGCCTGGCGCTGGTCGGCGCCTTCCTGCATGCCGCCAGCCGGTCGCCGACGCTCCGTTCGCGACGGACCCAGCTCGTGACCGGGCTTCTGATCGTACTGCCCTATGTCGTTGCCGATTATTCCCAGAACATCCTAATCGTGCGGATGCTCTCCGATCCTTCCGCGGCAAGCGTCTGGCTGACTTCCGTCACGTCCGATCTCGTGACGGCGAAATTCCTCCTTGCGCTGGCTGCGATGGCGATCATCGCCGCCCTCCTGGCGCGCTCCCGCGTCCGGTCATAGGGCCGGGAGGGCGGTCCATCGCATGAACCAGACAGCGATCTTCTGGCCCGTCATTGCCCAGGTCCTTCTGGTTTACCTGGTCTATGGACTTCTCAGCCTGCGCCGCCAGGCGGCGGTAAGGGCCGGCAGCGTCCGTCGTTCCGATTTTCGCGAAAACCGCAACGAGCCGCCCGAGAGCGTCTTCGCGCACAACAATCTGCTCAACCAATTCCAGTTGCCGGTGCTGTTCTACGTCGTCTGCCTTTGCCTCTACGTCACGCAGGGCAGTTCCATCGTGACGGTCGCATTGGCCTGGATTTTCGTCGTCCTGCGCTACCTGCACGCCTTCATCCACGTGACCTCGAACCGCATCCGCTACCGCAGCCCGGTGTTTGCGCTGGGATACGTCGTTCTCGGCGTCATGTGGCTCTGGTTCGCCCTTCATCTTCTGGCCATCGTCTAGGGCGGGAGCGGATATGCGCCTCGGTGGCCGGCTGGCGGCAGCGATAGAAGTACTGGACGACATCGACGCACGTCACCGGCCGGCGGCGGATGCGCTGAAGGATTGGGGCCTGTCGCACCGCTTTGCCGGCGCCGGCGACCGTGCCGCCATCGGCAACATCGTCTATGACGCGCTGCGCCGCCGCCGTTCGGCCGTCTGGCTCCTCGATCAGGAAACCTCGCGTGCACTTGCGATCGGCGCCCTTATGCTGGAGGGCGGCAAGCACGCCCGCGCACTGAATGGCGAACTGGAGGGCGACCGCTTCGCGCCGGCGCCTTTGTCGGCGGAGGAGGTCGCGCGCACCGAGAGCCGACGGCTCGCCGATGCGCCCGAGGCGGTGCGCGCCGATTGCCCCGATTGGTGCGTGCCGCTCTTCATCCGTGCTTTCGGCGACGAATGGGTCCGGGAGGCGGCAGCCCTTTCAGAGCGCCCGCCGCTCGACTTGCGGGTCAACACGCTGAAGGCCGACCGTGGAAAGGTGCTCCAGGCGCTGAAAGGCTCGGGCGCCGGGCCGGCCCCGATCATGGCGAGCGGCATCCGCGTGCCGCCGATCGTCGGGGCGGGGCGCCATCCCAACGTGCAGGTCGAACCGGCATTCCAGAAAGGCTGGTTCGAGATCCAGGACGAGGGTTCGCAGATCGTGGCCGATCTCGCCCTCGCGGCCGGGGGAGGCAAGGTGGGAGGCCAGGTGCTCGACTTCTGCGCCGGCGCGGGCGGCAAGACGCTCGCGCTCTCCGCCGCAATGGGAAACCATGGCCAGATATTCGCCCATGACGCAGACAAGTCGCGGCTGGCGCCGATCTTCGAGCGCCTGCGAAGGGCAGGCTCCCGCAACGTCCAGGTGATCCAGCCTTCCGCCCTGCCGCCGCTGGAGAACTCGATGGACCTCGTCCTGGTCGACGCCCCCTGCACGGGATCGGGCACATGGCGTCGCCGGCCGGATTCGAAATGGCGGCTGACCGAACGGCAGCTCGAGCAGCGCCGGGCCGAGCAGGCCGCGATCCTCGACGACGCCGGCCGCTACGTGAAGCCGGGGGGCCGGCTCGCCTACATCACCTGTTCCGTATTTTCGGAGGAGAATGCGGACCAGGTCGTTGCCTTTCTTGCGCGCAGCGCCGCCTACCGGACTATCGATCAAGAAGGCCTCTGGCGCGCTCGCCATCCGGATCACGCCAATGCCGCCCGGTTCGATCCGAGAGGCGGGATCGTGCTTACGCCGACGCGCACGGGAACGGACGGCTTCTTCTGCTCGATCCTCGAACGACGGAGTTGAGCTCCGGCCACGGACGATCATCCCGCACTGCACCATTGCCTGATTGAACGGCCGGATTTCGTCTGCGATAACATCCGGCGAGAAAGGGTTTCCGCATGGCTTCGCAACTGCTCGTGGACGACGATTTCGAGGCGAGGGTGCGCTCCAGCTTCGCGCGCCAGAAGGTGATGGCGACCATCGGCGCCGAACTGACGCTGGTGACGCGGGGCACCGTCGAGATCGAGATGCCCTTTTCCGAGGAACTGACGCAGCAGCACGGATTCCTGCATGCGGGCGTAATCTCCACCGCGCTCGATTCGGCCTGCGGCTACGCGGCCTATTCGCTGATGCCGCCGGAAGCCGCGGTGCTGACCATCGAGTTCAAGGTCAATTTGCTGGCGCCGGGCAGGGGGGAGCGCTTCCTCTTCCGCGGCGCGGTCACCAAGCCGGGCCGCACCATCATCGTCGCCGACGGCCAGGCCTATGCGTTCGGCGCCGAGGGCGAGGCCAAGATGATCGCAACCATGACCGGTACGATGATGACCGTCACCGGCCGCCAGGGCATCGACGGCTGAGGGCCGTGCGCCTCGCGCCGATTGCGTCGGTTGGCGGGAAGCGGCTGCTCTTCGTCATGGCCGTGGATGCCGAATACGGCCCGCACCTGAAGCGCCGCTTCACGCCCTTCATGACCGGCGTCGGGCCGGTCGAAGCCGGCGTGCGGCTTGGCGCCGAGCTTGCGCTTCTTTCGGAACACGACGCGCTCCCCGACCTCGTCGTCTCGCTCGGATCGGCCGGCAGCCGGACGCTGGAGCAGACGGAGGTCTATCAGGCCTCGTCCGTGTCCTACCGCGACATGGACGCCTCGCCGCTCGGCTTCGAGCGCGGCGCGACCCCGTTTGTCGACCTGCCTGCAATCGTCCCGCTCGGCCATGCGATCCCGGGCGTCAGGCAGGCCTCGCTGTCGACCGGCGCGGCTATCGTGTCCGGCGTTGCATATGACGCGATCGCGGCCGACATGGTGGACATGGAAACTTTTGCCGTGCTGCGCGCCTGTCAGCTGTTCGGCGTCGGCCTGATCGGCCTGCGCGGCATATCCGATGGCGCCGACGACCTGAAGCATGTCGACGACTGGCGCCAGTATCTGCACGTCATCGACGAGAAGGTGGCTGCTGCGGTGGACAGGCTCGAAGCGGCCATCGCCGAGGGAAGGCTCCTTCCATGACGATCGAGCCTCCGCTCCTCGAAAGCATTTCGTGAGCTAATGCACCGCCGCCGCAGCTCCACCCAGCAACCCATTGCGCAGACTCGTTTCTTTCTTTAAACGCCCGCCATGAAGAACCACCCCGATACCGTCCTCATCATCGATTTCGGCAGCCAGGTCACCCAGCTCATTGCGAGACGGGTGCGCGAGGCCGGCGTCTATTGCGAGATCGTGCCGTTCCAGTCGGCAGATGAGGGTTTTCGGCGCATCCGGCCCAAGGCCGTCATCCTGTCCGGCAGCCCGCATTCGGCCGTCGACATCGGCAGCCCGCGCGTGCCTGACGCTGTCTTCGAGGCAGGCCTTCCGATCCTCGGCATCTGCTATGGCGAGCAGGCGATCTGCGCCCAGCTCGGCGGCAAGGTGGAAGGTGGCCATGAGCGCGAATTCGGCCGCGCCTTTCTCGACGTGAAGGAGGACTCCGCGCTCTTCGACGGCATCTGGGCGAAGGGCACGCGCCACCAGGTATGGATGAGCCATGGCGATCGCGTGACCGCGCTGCCGCCCGGGTTCCGCGTCATCGGCACCTCGACCGGTGCCCCTTTCGCGGCCATCGCCGACGAGAAACGCAAGATCTTCGCCGTCCAGTTCCATCCCGAAGTGGTTCACACGCCGGACGGTGCGAAGCTTCTTTCGAACTTCGTCCATCACGTCGCCGGGCTTAGAGGCGACTGGACCATGGCCGCCTATCGCGAGCAGGCCGTCGCGGCGATCCGCAAGCAGGTCGGCGACGGCAAGGTGATCTGCGCACTTTCGGGCGGCGTCGATTCCTCGGTCGCCGCGCTGCTGATCCACGAGGCGGTGGGCGACCAGCTGACCTGCATCCTGGTCGACCACGGCCTCATGCGGAAGAACGAGGCCGCCGATGTTGTCGAGATGTTCCGCCGGCACTACAATCTGCCGCTGGTCCTCGTCGATGCGTCGGACCGTTTCATCTCCGCGCTCGAGGGCGAAGCCGACCCGGAGAAGAAACGCAAGACGATCGGCCGGCTTTTCATCGAGGTCTTCGAGGAAGAGGCCAAGAAACTCGGCGGCGCGGATTTCCTTGCCCAGGGAACGCTCTATCCGGATGTGATCGAGAGTGTGTCCTTTACCGGCGCGACCTCGTCGACCATCAAGTCGCACCACAATGTCGGCGGCTTGCCCGAGCGCATGAACATGAAGCTCGTCGAGCCGTTGCGCGAACTCTTCAAGGACGAGGTGAGGGCGCTCGGCAAGGAACTCGGCCTGCCGGAGAGCTTCATTGGCCGCCATCCGTTCCCGGGGCCTGGCCTGGCGATCCGCTGCCCGGGCGGCGTAACCCGCGAGAAGCTCGACATATTGCGCGAGGCGGACGCGATCTATCTCGACGAGATCCGCAAGGCCGGGCTTTATGACGCCATCTGGCAGGCTTTCGCCGTGCTCCTGCCGGTTCAGACGGTGGGCGTGATGGGCGACGATCGCACCTACGAATTCGTCTGCGCGCTTCGCGCCGTCACCTCGGTCGACGGCATGACCGCCGATTTCTACCATTACGACATGGAGTTCCTCGGCGCCGCCGCGACCCGGATCATCAACGAAGTCAGGGGCATAAACCGGGTCGTCTACGACGTTACCTCAAAGCCGCCCGGCACGATCGAGTGGGAATGATTCAGCGTCCTTCGCGGCCTGTCGCGAACTGTCGGAAACCCACTCTAAATCGCTGATTCAAATGGCGGAATCTTCGGCACTATCCGACCCATCGCGTGCGGCGCAACCCGCCGCATAGCGGTGCGGCCGATCCCCGCGCGTCGCGACCGCGACTAGATGGCATCGATGGCGACAATCTCCGGTCCGCAGTCGCGCTGGGCTTCCACCCAACCCCTGATTGATCAGCAAAATCCCATTGACAGGCTCGATTCTGCTGCCATACTCCACACCGTCGCGTGGGCATAAGCGCATCAATCCCCGTTCAGATTTGGGGAGATAATTGCTCACTTGTTGGACATCCAATGAGTGAACGCTTTCGCCTGGCAACACAATCAATATCTGCGCTCACTGGCATCCGACGTTGCGGCAAGAGAGATCTGGCACAATGGCGGCGTTGCAGATTCAACGCTTAGCCTTGCCGGATCGGGGGAATGGTTTCCGTTGGTGCGCCTGCCGCACCGCGCGCATGGGAGGATGACAATGGGTGCTCTGTTCCGTGTCTTGTTGCCGTTGTTCATGCTTGCCTTGACGGCCCCGGCAATGGCCCAGGGTTTGGTCAAGGTCCGCTTTATCCACGAATGGCGCTTCGAAGGGCATGTCGCGCCCTATCTAGTGGCGCTCGACAAGGGCTTCTACAAGGACGAAGGCCTGGACGTCTCGATCGATCCAGGCACCGGAAGCGTCGACGGCATCAACCGCATCGCCGCCGGAGCCTACGACATGGGCTCGATGGACATCAATTCGCTCATCAAATACCGCGACGGCGCCGATGCGGTCCCCATCAAGGCGGTGCTGATGACCTATAACAAGCCGGCCTTCGCGGTGCTGACGCTCAAGAAAAACAACATAACCAAGCCGAAGGATATCGAGGGAAAGCGGCTCGGCGCGCCGGCCGGCGACGCCGCCTGGCAGCAATGGCCGATCTTCGCCAAGGAGAACGGCATCGACACTTCCAAGATCAAGGTCGAGAATGTCGGCTTCGCGGTGCGCGAGACGCTGTTGGCGCAGGGCCAAGTGGACGCGGTCACCGCGTTCATCTCGAACAAGCTGGCCCTGAATGCGATCGGCGTCCCCGACGACCAGATCCAGGCCATGATGATGAGCGACTACGGCGTCCATCTCTACGGCAGCGCCGTCATGGTCAGTCCCGATTTCGCCAAGGCGCACCCGGACGCGGTGAAGGGCTTCGTCAAGGCCACGATCCGCGGCTTCATCTTCGCCTATCAGCATCCGGAAGAGGCGATCAAAAGCGTCATGAACCACAACCCGGTCGCCAAACCGGATATCGAGCTTCAAAGGCTGAAGGTCGTCAACCAATACTGCTATTTCAGCGACGATGTGCTGAAAAACGGCTTCGGCGATGTCGACATGGCGCGGCTTGAGCGCTCGATCGATCAGCTGGCCACCACCTTCCCGTTCAAGAACAAGCCGAAGGCGAGCGACGTGTTCACCTCGGAATATCTGCCGCCGAAGGAAGAGCGGATGGTGAAGAACTAGCGTGCCCGGGATCCGCTTCGTTCCTCGGGGCGACCGAACCTCGATCCGGGAGCGAAGGGATCTCAAATCCACCACGCCGGCGGCGGTCGGGCAGCGGCTGACAGGCGTAACCCCGGAACACACGGGCGGAACGGGAGGCGAGAATGGCTGAAGTTGGAATGACCGGACCGGCACGGGTCGCCGGGGCGGCCGGTGTGAACTGGGGATGGCAGATGGAGAAGATTGCGTCTCCCGTCCTCTTCACGATCGGCATCTTCGTATTGTGGGAAGCGGTCGTCCGGCTGTTCAAGGTGCCGGAGACGATCCTGCCGACGGCATCGGCGACGCTGGAGGCGCTCTGGCAATACCGTGGGGTGATCGTCGACAACTCGTTGGCCACCTTGTGGACCACGACGCTCGGCTTCGCGATCGCCATCGTCTTCGGGTTGGCGCTCGGGGTAGCGATCGGATGGCATCGCGCCGTCTATTCGGCGGTTTATCCGGCGCTCATCGCCTTCAATTCGATCCCGAAGGTCGCGGTCGTGCCGGTGCTGATCCTGTGGTTCGGCCTCGGCTCACTGCCAGCGATCATCACCGCCTTCCTGATCTCGTTCTTCCCGATCGTGGTCAACGTCGCGACGGGGCTCGCCACGGTCGAGCCGGAACTGGAGGATGTTCTGCGCGCGCTCGGCGCGAAGAAGCTGATGGTTATGATGAAAGTCGGCATCCCCCGCTCGCTGCCGCATTTCTTCGGCTCGCTCAAGATCGCGGTGACCCTTGCCTTCATCGGCGCGGTGGTCGCCGAGACGTGCGGGGCAAGCAAGGGCCTGGGCAAGCTGATGCTCGACGCCCAGTCCGCGTTCCAGATTCCCATCGTCTTCGCCGCGCTCATCGTCCTCTCGGCGCTTGGGATCGTGCTGTACGGCATCACCGCCCTTGTCGAGCAACGCTATACGGGCTGGGCCTTTCGTTCGCAGAACAGATAATCGCCTTCGGCTGCATCCTCGTGCGGCCGGCAGAGGAGATCACGAATGACCACACGCAATTCCAACCTGGCGCTGAAATGGTCGCGCGACGCCGCCGACGGCACGCCTTCCGCCGGCGCCGACGCCGCCGAGGCTTTCGTGCGGATGTCGGGGGTGAATCTGACCTATGGCGGCGCCGGCGGCATCGCGGCGGTGGACGACCTCACGCTTTCGGTGCGCAAGGGTGAGTTCGCGGCCGTCGTCGGCCCCTCGGGCTGCGGCAAGTCGACCCTGATGAAGCTCGCCACTGGCCTCGTTATCCCGCAGGCCGGCAGGATTGAGGTCGACGGCGCGCCCGTGACCGGGCCGCTGAACATCGTCGGAATGGCTTTCCAGAACCCGTCGCTCCTGCCGTGGCGTCAGGTGCTCGGCAATATCATGCTGCCGCTGGAGATTGTTTCGCCCCATCGCGAGCGGCTCAGAAAGAACCGCGAGGAATACGCGGCCAAGGCCGAGGCCATGCTGGAACTGGTGGGACTGGAAGGCTTCGGCTCGAAATTCCCGTGGCAGCTTTCCGGCGGCATGCAGCAGCGCTGCAATCTCTGCCGCGCGCTCATCCACGAGCCGGGCCTCCTGATGCTCGACGAGCCGTTCGGCGCTCTCGATGCGTTCACGCGCGAGGAGCTTTGGGGCGTCATTCGCGATCTCCACCAGGCGAAGCGGTTCACCGTCATTCTCGTGACGCACGATTTGCGCGAGGCCGTCTACCTGGCCGACCGGGTTTTCGTGATGAGTTCGCGTCCCGGCAGGGTGCTCGTCGAACGGCAAATCCCGTTCGAGCGCCCGCGTCCGATCGACCTGACGTTCACCGGCGAATTCAACGACATCGTTCATGAGCTGCGCGGAACCATCGCCGAGGCCCGCGCGGACAAGGTCGCCATGGTCTAGCGCGGAACGCGACCAGCGCCGCCGCGAACGAGCGTGGCGGCGTCGATAGAAGAGCTCCCTTTGGGGCGCGCCGGCCGAGCCGAATTCCTGGTTCGGCAGCGGTGCGTCAAGGCGCGAGGCTACCTGCTTAACATCAGGATAAGTATCGGAAGATATTACGCTTTCTTCGATTTTTCCTCTTCCAAACCGGGCCGAAATCGGCTATCGAGCAGAAACGTCAGTAGAAGCGGCACACCGCATTGCCTTCGCGCATTTTTGCGAAGAGTCCGGTCGGGGATTGCTGACAAGCGACTTAGCGGAATTTGGCCCGACCCTCTCCCGATACCAGAGCCAGCCGGGCCCGGACGACAGGCGATGCTGCCGTCTTCTGCCATAGTCGCCAACTTTGGAGAGAAAGCATGATTATCGACATTAGCTGCTATCCCACGAAGCTGGTCGACCTCGCATGGCGCCATGATGGCGATCCGTTCACGGGGGAACGCCTTCTGAAGATGATGGACGGCCCGTTCTACGTGAACGGCAAGCCGCGCCGCATCGACAAGGCCTTCATCCAGCCGCCGCAGGGCAACACGATCTACACGCACGGCCATGGCGACCTGACCGGCAAGGCCGCCATACGCGACTACATGTCCTACACGGTCGAACTGGTGCAAAGATATCCCGACCGCTTCATCGGCTGCTTCGTTTACAATCCGCGCTACGGCACGCAGAACGGCGCCGAGGAGCTTGAGCGCCATGTGAAGGAATACGGCTTCAAGATGGTGCAACTCCAGGCCAACATGCATGCCTACCGTCCCGACCGGGCGCTGGACTGGCTGCGGCCGGCGATGAAGAAGTGCGCCGACCTCGGCGTGATGGTGAAGGTCCACACCGGCGACGGACCTTATTCCATCCCGACCGAATTCGTGCCGATCATGCGCGAGTTCCCCTCGGTCAATTTCATCATGGCGCATTTCGGCGTGCAGACCGGCGGCGTCTATTGTTTCGAGCCTTTCCAGATCGCCTGCGACATGGAGAACGTCTATTGCGAATCCGGCTGGTGCCTGCAGTCTCGCATCGTCGAATTCGCCAAGGTGATGCCGAAGCACAAGATCCTGTTCGGCTCCGACACCCCGCCCAACGAGCCCGGCATGTGGCTGCGCCTCCTGGAAGTGCTCTGCCACGAGCCGCCGCAGGGGTTGAACCTCGATGAGGACACGCTGGAGGACTACTTCGGCAACAACGTCGCGCGCATGATCGGCATCGACCCGACGCCGCCGCCGCGCACCGTCAGGGAAGCCGAGGCTCGCCTCAAGGACGCCGCGCTGCAGCCCGCCTGAGCGCTCCTCCCCCGCATTCGGAGACGAAAGATGATTATCGATACTCACCTCCACCCGACCAACCTGGTCGACGAGGCCTGGCGCCACACGGGCACCCCCTTTACCGGCGAGCGCATGCTGAAGCTGATGGACGGCCCCTACATGATCAATGGCAAGCCGCGCCGCATCGACATGGGCTTCATCCAGCCGCCCCCCGGCAACACCGGCTACCGCGACGGCAACCGCATGGGCCGCGAGGGCATCCGCGATTACATGGCCTACATCGCCGAACTCTGTCAGAAATATCCGGACCGATTCATCGGCAACTTCACCTACAACCCACGCTGGGGCCCGGAGAACGGCGCCGCCGAACTCGAATTCCATGTCAAGGAGTACGGCTTCAAGATGCTGAAGCTGCACGCCAACATGCATGGATACCGTCCGGACCGCGCCCTCGACTGGCTGCGTCCGGCCATGAAGAAATGCGCCGAACTCGGCGTCGTCGTGCTCATCCACACGGGCGACGGGCCGTACACCATCCCGACCATGTTCTATCCGATCATCCGGGAGTTCCCGATGGTCAATTTCATCATCGGCCACTTCGGGATCCAGACCGGCGGCAACTACTCGTTCGAGACGTTCTGGATGGCGATGGACACGCCAAACGTCTATTGCGAGTCTGGCTGGTGCTTCCAATCGCGCATCGTCGAGTTCGCCAAGGAACTGCCCAAGGACAAGATCGTCTTCGGCACCGACTCCCCGCCCAACGAACCGGGCCTGTGGCTGCGCGAGCTGGAAGTCCTCTGCCACGAGCCGCCGCAGGGTCTCGGCCTCTCCGAGGACGACCTCGAAGGCTATCTCGGCAACAACATCGCGCGCCTCGTCGGCATCGATCCCACTCCTCCGCCTCGTTCCATGGAAGAGGCGAAGGCGCGCCTGACCGATACCTATGCAGGGGTCAGGCGCGGCGCCGCCCAGGCTGTTCCCGCCTGAGGCACGGCTGGCGGCGGCTCTGCCTGGAGCCGCCGCCCACCTTTGGAGACCAATGGCATCTGAGGGCGCGATGGGTGACAAGACCAGACATTCCAGGCAGGACATCCGCCACTTCCTCGCCTCCTACGAAAGCGCCTACCCGGATGACGTCCTCACCATCGAGGATTCCATCTCGGACGACCAGGATGTGACGGCCTTCATCTGGAAGCTGGCAGCGGAGGGGAAGGCGCCGCTCCTGCATTTCAGGAATGTCGCGGGCCTGAATGCTGAGGTGGTCAGCAACATATTCGGCTCGCGCCGGCGCATCGCCCGTCTCCTCGGGGCGCAGGAGAACCGGCTCCACGAAGCCTACCAGTCCGCGTCACGCCGCGAGGTGAAGCCCAGGGAACTGGCTTCCGGCCCGGTGCTCGACGAGGTGGTCGGCGACGGCGTCGATCTTGCCGGGCTGCCGATGCTGAAGCATTTCGCTACCGACCGGGCGAAATACATCACCAGTGGCATTGTCATCGCGGAGCACCCGGAGACCGGCGGAGGTAACCTCTCCTATCACCGCGCCATGATCCATTCGAAGAACGAACTCGCCACCAGTCTGCATTCGCGCGGACATCTCTGGCGCCTGCTCAACATGGCGAAGGAGCGCGGCGAGCCGCTGCCCGTGGCGATGGTCATCGGCGCGCATCCGCTCTTCATGATCGCCGCCTCCGCCCGCCTCGCCTTCGGCGAGGACGAGCGCGATGTCGCCGGCGGCCTGATGGGCGAGCCGCTTGAGGTCGTCCGCACGCCGAAATACGGCATCCGCGTCCCCGCTCATGCGGAATTCGTGCTGGAGGGCGTGATCGACGGCGAGGCACATGTCGAGGAGGGCCCGTTCGGCGAGTTCACGGGCTATTCCTCCGATCGTTCGACCAACAATTTGCTGCGCGTCGAGACGCTGATGCGGCGCAGGGACGCGATGCTCGTCAGCGTCGCCGGCGGCAATTCGGCAGAGCACCTGAACCTCGGACGCGTGCCGCGCGAGGCGGAGATGGTCGAAAAGCTGAAGCAGCGCTTTCCGAGCGTGACGGCCGTGCACTATCCGACCTCCGGTACGCATTTCCACGCCTATGTCGCGTTAAACCAGGTGCGTCCTGGCGAGGCGCGGCAAATCATGCTCGGCCTGCTCGGCTGGGATCCCTATCTCAAGACGGTGATCGCGGTGGATGCCGATGTCGACATCACCAGCGATTCGCAGGTGATGTGGGCGCTCGCCACCCATTTCCAGCCGCACCGCGATATCCTCGTCATCGAAGGCCTGCCGGGCAACGCCCTGGATCCGTCCGCGTCGGGCATCGGTACCACCTCACGCATGGGACTGGATGCGACGCGAGGCCCGGATTTTCATGGAGTCCTTGCCAAGATCGATGACGAGGCGATGGAGAGGGCGGCTGCTGTCCTCGGCAGACTGAAGAAGTAAGGCTACTTCCGGAGCGTTTCATGCAGGGCAGCGAGCCGAGCAAGCGGATTGTCATCGGTATCACCGGAGCCTCCGGCGTGATATACGGCATCCGCCTGCTTGAGATCCTGCGCGCGCTCGGCGTCGGGACGCACCTCGTCATGTCGCAAGCCGCGCGCATCACGCTTGCCATGGAAAGCGATTTGAAAGCGGACGACGTGGAGGCGCTTGCTGACGTCGTCCATTCCAACAAGGACGTCGGCGCGGTTTGTTCAAGCGGCTCCTTCCGGACCATGGGAATGATCGTCGCCCCTTGTTCCGTAAAGACGCTGTCGGAGATCGCGACGGGCGTGACCTCCACGCTCATCTCGCGCGCCGCCGATGTGACGCTGAAGGAACGGCGACGTCTCGTTCTCATGCTGCGGGAGACGCCGCTGCATCTCGGCCATATACGCGCCATGGCGGCGGCGACCGAGGCTGGCGCGATCATCTGTCCGCCGGTACCCGCCTTCTATACCCGCCCGCAATCGCTCGATGAGATGGTCGACCATACGCTCGGGCGGGTGCTCGACCTGTTCGACATCGATGCGGGGCTCGCGCACCGATGGACGGGCAGGAAGCCGGAATAGGTTCGGCGCGCGCGAGCCCGAGCCCGCCGTCTTTTACCCGAGGCATTCCTTCAGGCTGGCCTCGATCGCGGCCCGATCGAGCTTGCGGCCGATGAAGACCAGCTTCGAATAGGGCTCGTCCTTCCCCCAGGGATGGTCCGGCCGGAAATCCATCAGCCGGTGCACGGCCTGCAGGACGAAGAAGCGCTCGTCATCCGCGATCGAAAGGATTCCCTTCGCCCGGAAAATGTCGTCGCCATGCCTTGCGAGGAAGGCCTGCAGCCAGCCTCTCAGCTTCTCCTGGTCGAACGGGCGTGCGAAGAGGAACGATTCCGAACCGACCGTCGGATCGTGCATGTGCTCGTGATGGTGCTCATGGGCGTCGAGGTTGAGCAGCTTGGCGCGCTCGGCCACATAGGATGGCTGGAACCCGCTGATCCCCAGAATCCTTGACAAGTCGACCTTGCCGTAGCGCGCGTGGAGGATATCCGCCGTCTGGTTGAGACGCCGCATATTCGCCTCGATCGGCTGAACGTCCGCCTCGTCCACGAGATCGATCTTGTTGATGATGATGCGGTCTGCGGCGACGATCTGGTCCACCGCCTGGTTGTCGCGGCCGTCGAGCACGGGATCGTCGATATGCTGGCCTATATGCTTGGCGTCGACCATCGTCACGATCGCGTCGAGATTGACCTGCCTGCCGACATCGTTGTCGATGAAGAAGGCGGTCGCCACCGGCGTCGGATCGGCGAGGCCGCTCGTCTCGACCAGGATGTGATCGAACTTCTCCTTGCGCGCCAGGAGCTTGCGCAGGATGGTGATGAGGTCGTTGCGGACATCGACGAAGCAGCAGATGCAGCCGTTCTGCATCTGGTAGATCTCCTCCTCCGACGCTAGCACGAGGTCGGAATCGACGTCCACCTCGCCGAACTCGTTCTCGATCACGGCGATGCGGTGGCCGTGCCGCTCGGTCAGGATGTGGTTGAGCAGCGTCGTCTTGCCGGCGCCCAGAAACCCGGTCAGGATCGTAACCGGGACCTTCTCCGTCCGTGCTTCTTCGGTCGGCATCAGGCTGCCTCCTTCTCTTTGGCCCGGAGCGCATTCAGCACCTGCTCCGGAGTGATCGGATAATGGCGGAATCGGATTCCGATTGCATCGTATATCGCGTTCGTTATCGCCGGTCCGATGGCGATGATCGGATCCTCCCCGACCCCCTTGGCGCCGAACGGGCCGCCGGGGTCGGGCGCCGCTTCCAGGATTATGGTGCGGATCGGCGGCATGTCCATCGACAGCGGCATCTTGTAGTCGACGAAGCTCGGATTGAGCGAACGGCCGTTGGTGAGGTCGATCGCGTAGTCCTCCGATAGCGTGTGGCCGATGCCCTGCTGGATGCCGCCCTCGATCTGGCCGGCGGCGGCGATCGGATGGATCACCTTGCCGACATCGTGCACCGGCACGACCTGCAGCACGGCGATTTCACCCGTCTCGGTATCGACCTCGACCTCGACGAAATGCGCGGCGAAGGAATAGGACTTCGTCGGGCTGTAGGTGCCGACGCCGACGATCTGCGCGGCCGGCATGCCACGTTTCGGGCTGACGACCTCCTTGAGCGCGATGCTCCGGTTCGCGCCCTCGACATGGACGATGCCCTCCCGGATCGCCAGCATCTCCGGCGCGGCTTCCAGCAGCGGCGCCGCCTGCGCGAGCACCTGGCGGCGCACCTCCGCGGCGGCGATCTGGGCCGCCCGGCCGCCCATATAGGTCGTGTGGCTGGCGAAGGCGCCGATGTCCCAGGGCACGATATCGGTGTCGCCAGTGACCACCTGCACCGCGGAAAAAGGTATGCCGATCTCCTCGGCTACGATCTGCGACAGCGCGGTGTGCGCGCCGGTGCCGAGCCCGGCGGTGCCGGTCAGGAGCGTCACCGTCCCGTCCTCGTTCATCTTGACGATGGCGTTGCCCTGTTCCTTGATCCCGGGATAGGCGCTCGATCCGTGCATCTCGCAGCCGATGCCCCAGCCCCGGCGCCTGACGCCGCCCGGCTGGGCCGCGGTCGCCGCCCGCGCCGCCTTCCAGTCCACTTCCTCGACGCCGCGGCGGATGCAGGCTTCCAGGCCATGCCCGACGACGGGATGGTCGGACGGCGCGAGATCGCCGGTCCTGACGGCGTTGCGGAGCCGCATCTCGGCCGGATCGATGCCGAGCCGCTCGGCGGCCTCGTCCATCTGCAGGTCGAGCGCGAAATAGGTCTGCACCACCCCGTAGCCCCGAAAGGCGCCGGCGATCGGCGTGTTGGTGTAGATGGCGCGGCCTTCGAGATCGACGTTCTCGCAGCGGTAGAGCGACGTGAGCGAGCTGGTGCCGACCGTCGTGACGCCGGGGCTGTGCGAGCCGTAGGCGCCGCCGTCGAGAACGATCCTCGCGTGCCGCGCCGTGATCGTGCCGTCGGCCTTGAAGCCCTGCTTGAGGCGGATCTTGCCGGAATGGCGCGTGCGGCCGCCGAGGAAGGTCTCCTTGCGGGTGAATTCCATGCGCACGGGCCGGCCGGTCTGTTTGGCCAGCAGCGCGCACAGGAACTCATGCTGGAACAGATCCTGCTTGGCGCCGAATCCGCCGCCCATATGATCGACGATGACGCGAACCTTGTTGTAGGGCACGCCCAGCACCTCGGCGAGTATGCCGCGCACCATGAAGGCGGTCTGCGTCGAGCTCCACATGGTGAGCTTGCCGTTGCCGTCCCATTGGCAGGCGCAGACATTGGGCTCCATGTAGCCCGGTACCGGCCGGCCGAGGACGTATTCATTCTCGAGGATCAGGTCCGCCTCGGCGAAGCCCTTTTCAACGTCGCCGCGCTTCACGATCACCGGCGGCATGACGTTGTTCTTCTCCAGGCCGTTGTCGTGGATGGCAGGCGCCTCGGGCTTGAGCGCGTCCGCGACGGTAAAGACGGCCGGCAGCGGCTCATATTGCACCTCGATCAGCCGCACAGCCTCCTCGGCGATTTCCTCGCTCTCGGCGGCCACCGCGGCGACCCCTTCGCCCCAATAGCGGACGCGGTCGTCGAGGATGTACTGATCCTTCGTGCAGGAGGCCGAGCGCGGATGAGGCGAGCCGTAATGAAGGATGCGCGGCACGTCCTTGTGGGTCAGCACCGCCTTGACGCCCTTGAGTGCCAACGCCTTCGACACGTCGATGTTCTGGATGAGCGCGTGCGCGATGTCGCTGCGCTTCATCTTGCCGTAGAGCAGGCCGGGAAGCTGAACGTCGCCGGCATATTTGCCGAGCCCGGTCACCTTCTCGAACGTATCGGTCCGGCGCACGCTCTTGCCGACGACGGAGAACTGGCGCTTGCCGCCCTCGATGTCGTCCTGTGGCTGGGGCTTCTGGTGGATGGTCATAGCGTACGGCCTTTCCGCAAATCCTCGGCCGCGGCAAGGACCGCGTCCACGATCTTGGCATATCCGGTGCAGCGGCAGATGTTGCCGGCGATGGCGAAGCGCACCTCGCTTTCGGTCGGGTTCGGGTTTTCCCTGAGCAGCGCCTTGGTCATCATGATGATGCCCGGGGTGCAGAACCCGCACTGGGCGCCGCCGTGATCCATGAATTTCTCCTGGATCAGGTGCGGCAGGTCCGGGCCGGCATGCTGCCCTTCGATGGTCTCGATCGTCACGCCCTCCGCCTCGATGCCGAGGACCAGGCAGGAATTCACCGGCCTGCCGTCCATGATAACGGTGCAGGCGCCGCAATCGCCGACGTCGCATCCCTTTTTCGTGCCAGTGAGCCGGCCCTCGTTGCGCAGCACGTCGAGGAGCGTCCGGTATGGCGGGATGGCGAGTTCGATCTCCTCGCCGTTGACGGTCATTGAAACCAGCCGTTTCATGGGCGCGCGTCCAGTGCGATGCCGACCGCTCGGCGGGTGAGCACGCCGACCATGTCGCGCCGATAGGCGGCGCTGGCGCGTACGTTGCTGATGGGGGTGGATTCGTTCATGGCGGCCTCGGCCGCCTCGGCGAGGAGCGCCGCGTCGATGGCTCTTCCCCTGAGCAGCGCTTCCGCCTTGCGCGCGCGGATCGGGGTGGCCGCGACCGCCCCGAGCGCGATGCGGATTTCGTCGCATCCGCTCCTGCCGCGATCCAGGCTGACCGCGACGCCGACGGTGGCGAGTTCCATCGCCTTGCGGCGGCCGTGCTTGATATAGGCCTTGCCGCTGGTCGCGGCCGGCGGCGGGACATGGACGCCGGTCACGATCTCGCCGGCCTTGAGCACGGTGCGCCCGGGACCGGTGAAGAAATCCTCGACCGCCACGCTGCGCTCTCCCGACGACCCATAAATCGACAGCGTCGCGGCGTCGGCGATGAGCGGCGGAATGGTGTCGGCGGACGGCGAGGCGCGGCAGATGTTGCCGACCACGGTCGCGCGGTTGCGGACCTGGATGGAGCCGAGCAGGCTGACGGCGGTGGCGAGGTTCGGATAGTGCCGGAGAACGGCCGCATCCGTCTCGATCCGGCGCGCCGTGACCAGGGCGCCGAACGACAGGCCCTCGGCCGCGTCGAAGGAAAGCGTGTCCAGCCCCTCGATTTTCTTGATGTTCACGACATGGCTGACAGAGCGCAGTTCCTCCTTGATCTCGACGAGGAGATCGGTGCCGCCGGCGAAAACGCTGGCGCCGGCGCCGAGCGCGCAAAGGAGCGCGGATGCCTCGGCGAGGCTCTTCGGCTCATGATATTCGAATGGTCGCAATGTCCTCTCCTACGGATTTCCGGCCGAAACTGCCGCGCCGCTTCCGGCTTCTTCGCCGTCGGGCCCGGTCTTGCCGCGCTCGGCCCCCAATTCGGTCTCGAGTTCCCTGAGATGCTCCGCGTTCAGCCGCGCGGCCTCGTCCCGGTCGCCGGCGGCGAGCGCCGCGACGATGGCCCTGTGCGCCTCGTTTCCGCAAAAGCGCGGCTTGTGGTCCCTGCTACCCCACGAGAGCAGTGGCTGGCGGTTGATGAGGTCCCGCACGAAGCCGGTGAGCACCGGATTGCCCGCGAGTTCGGCGAGAAGCAGGTGAAAACGGCGGGACAGGTGCCGCGCATCCTCCATCCGGCCGGCCTCGTAGGCGCGCCGCTCCTCCTCGATGAAGGCCTCGAGCCGCGCCCGGTCGCCCGCGGTCATCCGCTCGGCGAGCGTGCGCGCCGTCGAGGTCTCGATGGCGATACGGGCCTCGAAGACATGCCTTGCCTCTTCGGGCGAGCACTGCGCGATGGAAGCGCCCCTGTTCGGGCTGAGTTCCACCAGTCCGGCCTGCGCCAGCCTGAGCAGGCCGTTGCGGATCGCCGAGCGGCTGGCCCCGGAGGCCTTGCCGAGCTCGCGTTCGACCAGGCGTGTGCCGGGAGGGATCCGGTGACTGAGGATCGCCTCCACCACGGCGGCCACGACGCGTTCCTCGGCCTCGGGGCCGCTCATCGCGGCGCCGGGCGGCGTGGTCGACGCGGAAAATCGGAAGGGACCTGACATGCGCCTTCTCCTCGGATTGTTGACAATCTATACAGAATGCATTGCTTGTCAACAATCGTGAACATATCAAGTACAAATAGAATATACATGCAATAAACCTATCCCAAACAGCGAAAAATTGAAAAGGACATAGATAGAAATCGGACAATATCCACAAATGTTCGCGAGTGTTGCGCTATAAGTGTTGCGACTGAACTAGAGACGGCAAAAAAGCAACGCGAGTGGGGGCGAACCACTGCACACAACGCCCCCTTTGTTCTGATCCGCACCCCATCAGTTGCCTTGATTGCGTTTCAAGCATGGACGGCAGGCGCCCGCTGCGCCCCATAAATAAAAATGCCGAAACAATTTATTTCTATATTGAAATTGCCTCATCAATGGGCCGGTGCTTAGATTCCCCGCATAAATCCGAGGCTGACGCTGTATGTGGACATCCCTTGCGCAGGTTGCCGGCGACGGCCCGTATGTGCTCGCCAATGGCCGCCTGTTGACGGATGTTTCCGCCGCTCCCAGGAGGGCGGATATCCGCATATCGGTCGACGGCACGATCGAGCGGATCGGTGAGCGGTTGGCTGTCCGGCAAGAGGTGGGGCGCGTCGATCTCGCAGGCGCGCTGGTCGTGCCCGGCTTCGTCGACGCGCATCAGCATCTCGACAAGACCGGCGTGCTCAAATTCGCGCCCAATCCTTCCGGCACGCTGCAGGGCGCCCGCGACGCCTTCGCGCTCTATGCCCGCAATGCCCCTCCGGAAGATGTGGCACGCCGCGCGGAACGCACCATGGCGCGTTGCCTAGCGCGCGGTACGACGGCGATCCGCAGCCATGTCAATGTCGACAAGGACGCCGGCTTCCGCGGGCTCGACGCCCTTGCCGCCCTGCGGGAATCCTGGGGCGACAGGATGCGGCTCCAGCTCGTCGCGTTCATGACGCCGCATCCGAATCAGGATCTGGAGTGGCTCGCATCCAATATCGGCGCGGCTGCGAGCCGCGCCGACGCCGTTGGCGGCACGCCGGCGGTGGCCGAGGACCCGGGGCGCTACCTTGATCTGATATTCGAGGCCGCGGTCCGCCATTCCCTACCTGTCGACCTGCACCTCGACGAACATCTTGACGCCGCGCGGCCGCTTTTCGATGCCGTCTTCGAGCGGGTGCGCCGCTACGGCATGCAGGGGCGTACCGTGCTCGGCCATTGCTCGGTTCTGAGCGCACTGCCGCGCTCGGAGTTTGAACGCATACGCGACGGAATGCTTGAACTCGAAATCGGCGCGATAACGTTGCCGGCGGCCAATCTCTACCTGCAGGGTCGCGGCCACGACGTGCTGCCGCCGCGTGGCCTGACGCGCGTCGCCGAACTGGTGCGCTCCGGCGTTCCGCTGGCGACGGCCTCCGACAACATCCAGGATTCGTTCGTGCCGACGGGCTCCGGCGACATGCTCGAAATGGGGCGCTGGACGCTGCTTGCCGGCCATCTCCACGCCGACGATCTGGCGGGCGTCCTGCCGATGATCACCGATATCCCCGCGCGCCTGATGGGGCTCGACGGCTACGGCATTCGCGAAGGCGCGAGGGCTGATCTCGTCATCTGCGATTGCGAGGACGCGACCGACCTCGTCGCGGGCGGACCGGACCGCAGGCTGGTCCTGGCGAGGGGCAAGCCCGTCGGCATCCATGAATAAGGGATCCCCGGGCCGTGTGACCCGGGACGTCTGGGAGAAATGGGAGGAAGTCATGAATATCGGAAGAAGGCAGTGTCTCGTTGCCATGGGCGCGCTGGCGGCCATGGGGGTGCTCCGTCCGGCCAGGGCGGGGGGTGAGTTCAAGATGGGGCTCCTCGTCGCCGGCAGCGTCGCCGAGGAGGGATGGAACCGCATCGCCTACGAGGCGCTGAAGCGGGTCGAGAAGGAACTGGGCGCCAAGATCAGCTATGTCGAGCTGCAGCAGAACCCCGCCTCCTTCGAAAAGGCGTTCCGCGACTATGCCAGCCAAGGCTATCAGGTGATCCTCGGCCACGGATTCGAGTTCCAGGATTCCGCGGAGACCGTTGCCGAGGACTATCCCGATACCGTTTTCCTCATCTCGTCGAGCAACATCCATCAGGGAAAGGTGATCGGCCTGAACACCGATTCCAGCCAGCCCTTCTACCGGATGGGGGCGATCGCCGCGAAGATGGGCAAATCCGCCGGGCTGATCGGCGGCATGGAGATTCCTCCGATCAAGGAGGCGCTGGAAGGCTTCACCAACGGCGCCAGAGACGCCAAGCCGGGCTTCAAGATAAGCCAGGTCTATCTCGGCAATTTCAGCGATGCGACGGCCGCCAAGGAGGCGGCGGTCAACATGATCCACGGCGGCGCGGACTTCGTCGTCCCCGATGCCGATGCGGCAGGTCTCGGGGCGATCCAGGCGGTCCGCGAGGCCGGCCCGCAGATCAGCACGTTCGGCATTTTCAGCGACCAGACCGAGATCGCGCCCAAGAACATCCTCGGCACCTACATCGCCGATTACGGTCAGGGGATCGTGCGGATCGTCAAGGGCATACAGAACGGCCAGGTGCCGACTTCGAACGTCGATTTCGGCCTGAAGGACGCCGACGTGATGAAGTTCTTCTACAACGACAAGGCCGCCAATCCGGTCCCCGCGGACGTGCGCAAGTATGTCGAGGAGGCGAAGGCCAAGATCATCGCCGGCGAGATCAAGACCCGCTACCGTAAATAAGCCCGCCGTCCGGAGCGCTGGCCGGCGGGCCAGCGCTCCGTCCTCCAGCCTGTTGGTGGAGCTCAATGGCCGACATCGATATCCCTCCTTCCCGGAAGGCGGCATCGCCGGTTTCGCTGACAAACGCGCCGTTCCTGGCGTGGTCGGGCCGGTTGCTGAGATCCATGCTGCCGCCCGTCGTGGCGGTCCTGGTCGCCCTTCTCGCGGGCGCAGTCCTGCTCGCGGTGACCGGTTTCAACCCACTCGACATCTTCACCGTCATGGTGAGCGGCGTGTTCCAAGACGTGCGGTCGGTCGCCGAGATGCTGCTGAAAGCAACGCCGCTCATCCTGATCGGCGTCGGACTCTGCGTGTCGTTCCGCTGCAGCATCTGGAATATCGGCGCGGAGGGGCAGTTTTACGCCGGCGCCTGCGCGGCGACGTTCTGCGGCGTCCAGTTCGCGGGCCTGCCGCCGTCGCTTCACATCTGTCTCGTGCTCGTCGCCGGTACGGCGGCCGGCGCGCTTTGGGCGGCGATCGCCGGCATCCTGAAAGTCGCCTTCAACGCCAGCGAGATCGTCACGACGATCATGCTGAACTACATCGCGATCTTCATGACCAGCTATCTGGTCACAGGTCCGCTGATGGAGCAGGGCGCCGCCTATCCCCAATCGGCGAAATTCGCGCATGCGATCTGGTTGCCGCGCGTCATTCCGTCGACCCGGCTCCATATCGGCATCCTGATCGCGGTCGCGCTTGCCGTGATCGCCTATGTCTTCCTTTTCCGCAGCAGCGCCGGTTACGCCGTGCGCATCGTGGGCATCAATCCGCATGCCGCCCGCTATGCCGGCATCAGCGTGTCCAGGAGCATCGTCCTCGCCATCGCCATCAGCGGCGCGCTTGCCGGGCTGGCGGGGGCCGTGCAGATCGAAGGGGTTACCCACCGTCTCTATCAGGACATCTCGCCGGGCTACGGCTTCGAGGCGATCGCCGTCGCGCTTCTCGCCAACAACAATCCCGTCGGTGCGATCCTGTCCGGCATCCTTTTCGCCATACTCGATTCAGGCTCGGAACTGATGCAGATAAACGCGCAGGTCCCCCAGGTCCTGGTCTTCGTCATCCAGGGCATGGTGATCCTGTCGGTTGTCGGCTTCGCTGCGCTTAAGTTCCAGTCGGCGCGCCCGTCCGAATAGGCTCATCATGGAACACATCCTCACGCTGGGCTTTCTTGCCACCACGGTCGGCGCGACCTGGCGGCTCGCGACGCCCATCATCTTCGCTTCGATCGGGGAAGTGGTCTCGGAGCGGGCCGGCGTCCTCAATATCGGGCTGGAAGGCATCATGCTGATCGGCGCGTTCGCCGGGTTCTGGACGATGTACGAGACGGGCTACCTGCCGCTGGCGTTCCTCGCCGCCACCCTGTCCGGGGTCGCCGCGGGTCTGGTCTTCGCCTTGTTCGCCATCACCATCAAGGCCAACCAGATCATCGTCGGCGCTGCCCTGAATCTTCTCGGACTGGGCCTGACCTCGTTCCTGTTCCGCACTTATCTGGCGCATACCGGGCAAGGGGTGCGGATCGCCCCCGCGATCGATATTCCGCTCCTCAGTGCGATTCCCTATTTCGGCGCGCCGCTCTTCAAGCAGAACCTGTTGGTCTATTCGACCCTGCTGTTGCCGCCGATCGTCGGCTTTCTTCTTTACCGAACGTCCTTCGGCCTGACTCTGCGCGCGGTCGGCGAACATCCGAAGGCGGTCGACGTCGCCGGCCGCAGCGTAGCGCTCTACCGCTACGGCGCCGTGCTGATCGGAAGCGGACTCGCCGGGCTTGGCGGGGGCTATCTGACGCTCGCCCACGCCAACCAGTTCGTCGAGGGGATGACCTCCGGCCGCGGCTTCATCGCGCTCGCGGTGGTCGTCTTCGCCCGCTGGTCGCCCATCGGCTCCTTTTTCGTGTCCCTGCTTTTCGGCATGTTCTACGCGTTGCAATTGCAGCTGCAGGCGGAGCCCAGCATCCACATTCCCTACCAGGCGCTGCAGGCCATGCCCTACCTGGCGACCATCGTCGCGCTTCTTCTGGTGCGCAACCGGATGGACGCGCCCGCGACGCTCGGCGTGCCGTATCGAAAGGCCTGAAGGAGGATGGCCATGGCCGGACAGACCTTGCTCAGCATCGAGAACATCCACAAGCGCTTCGGCGCGGTGATCGCCAGCGCTGGAGCCTCCATAGAGGTCAGGGAAGGCGAGATCTACGCGCTTCTCGGCGAGAACGGCGCCGGCAAGAGCGTGCTGATGAGCATCCTTTGCGGCGTTCTCACGCCGGACGAGGGCAGGATCGTCTGCCGGGGCGCCGAGCTTCAGCCCGGCTCGCCCGAGGAAGCCGTCCGCCATGGCATCGGCATGGTGCATCAGCATTTCATGCTCGTGCCGAACCTCACCGTTGCCGAAAATTACGTGCTCGGCCAGGGCTCGCCGCTTCGCGTGCTCAGCCATATGAAGGCCGTATCGGCGCGCATTCGTGAATTGAGCGACAAATACGGGCTGGACGTCAGGCCTGACGCGCTGGTGCGCAACCTATCCGTCGGCGAGCAGCAGCGCGTCGAGATTCTCAAGGTCCTCTATCACGGCATCGACCTTCTCATTCTGGACGAGCCGACGGCGGTGCTGACTCCGCAGGAAACAGATCGTCTTCTTGAACTTCTGAGAGACCTCGTGGCGGACGGGAAGACGGTGATCTTCATCTCCCACAAGCTCGACGAGGTGATGCGCGTCAGCGACCGCGTCAGCGTCATGCGGGACGGCAAGGTGGTTTTCACCACTGATACGAGCGCGACCAACCCCCGCGAACTGGCGCGCATGATGGTTGGCCGCGACGTTTTGATGGAATTGCCACGGGAAGCCGCCCCTCAGGGCGAGATCGTGCTCTCCGTCAGGGATCTCGCCTGCAACAACGAGTTGGGCCTACCCGCCGTCCGCGGCGTCACCTTCGATGTCCGGAGGAACGAGATCGTCGGCATCGCCGGCGTCTCCGGCAACGGCCAGAGCGAGCTTGCGCTCGCCCTGTCGGGTCTGGCGCCGGCGACCGCCGGCTCCATCCGCCTGAACGGCGAGGAGCTTTGCGGCCTCTCTCCCGCGGCGATCAATCGCCGGTCCTTCGCGCATGTTCCCGAGGATCGTCACAAGATGGGCATCGTGCTGCCGCTGCCCTTGACCGAGAACGTCATCCTCCAGCGCTACAACCGGCCGCCGTTTTCCTCGCGCGGTCTCATAAAATCCGGCGCCGTCGAGGACCATACGCGCGACCTCGTGCAGCGTTTC
>JBQCFH010000378.1:0-3838 GCA_051959385.1 Rhizobiaceae bacterium
TTTGAGGGGGAGAGGTGGTCGCGAAGCGACCGGAGTGGGGGTCATGCCCGGCCCATCGGCCCTGGCCAAATTCAGAGCGGAGCCGGCATTCACAGCCTCCTCGGCGGGTTGTTGCGGGCGTCGAGCGCGGCGAAGAGCAGCGAGAAACCCGACGTCAGGAAGGAAATCCCGACGAACAGGCCGATCGCCCAGATCGCCGTCATCGGCAGGCCGAGGATCAGCATCAGCGCCAGCGCGACGTCGATGACGCCCGAGACGACCACGACCCAGAAGCGGCCGGTCGAGGCGCTGAACGCGCGGGCAATGGCGAAATTGAAGACGCCCGACAGGATGAAGAAGACCGCGAGGATCCAGGTCAGCGTCACCGCGCCCGACAGCGGATTGATCAGGAACAGGATGCCGAGAATGGCGCCGAGCACGGAAAGCGCCAGATTGGCCCAGAAGCCCGGCGCCTCGCGGGTGCGGAACGCGGAAATGATGCCGAGCACGCCGCCGATCAGGAAAAGCCAGCCGAAGAAGATCGTCGTCGCCAGCGTCGCCGCGAACGGCGCCAGGATCGCCAGAATGCCGATGATGATGGCGATGGCGCCCTGCAGCGCATAGGCTTTCCAATGGTCGTGAAGATGCCTGCGCAGCCTCATTTCGGTCCTTGTGGATGGGAAATCGGTCATTTTCGTCACCTCTCGCCGCCGTCGAAAACCCGCCCGAAACGATGCCCGCCAAAAGCAACATAAACCATCGCGGCGCCGGAACGAAGATGCCTCGCGCCGCAGATGCCCGATCCGCCCGATGGGCTTCCCATCTGGGAACATGCGGACGGTATAGGCCGTTATTCAGCCAATTGGAGGAGCCTCCCCCGTGCTGGGTCCGTGCTAAGAACGAAGCCAGGGCGCGGCAGTACCGAAAGGGATATTTGCCCCATGAACGTAGCTCCGCAATTCGGCAAGCACGAGGAAATCGTCGTGCGCCTGCCCGACGATTTATCCCGCGCCATCGACCGGTTCATCGGAGAGCGTGACGGGCACGAGAGCAGGCCGCAGGCCGTCATCTCCGTGCTGCGCGAATGGGCGCATGCGAAGGGCTATCTGAGCGAGCACGGGGCCGAGGGCATCCGGCCGGAAGATCTGAACGCCGAGAATGACGGCTGACCCTGACGGCCGCGCCGGGCGCTCCGTTCACGATAGCGGCCACCCGTGAAATATTCGGAACAAGCCCGCGCCGGCAGCGTTCGGCAGCCTAGGGAGACAGCCCCGCGGAGACCGACCGTTCTCCGCTTTCCGATGAACCAGCAGGAAGGCTACGACGATGGGACTCTTTTCCAAGGACATCAAGACCAAGGACGACCTGTTCGTGCATCAGCTGCGCGACATCTACTATGCCGAGGCACAGATCCTCAAGGCTCTGCCCAAGATGATCGACAAGGCCTCCAATTCCGACCTGAAGAATGGCCTCTCCATGCACCTCGACGAGACGCGCAACCATGTGAGCCGGCTCGAGCAGATATTCGAAATGCTCGACCTCAACGCTGAGGGCGTCGACTGTCCTGCGATCGACGGCATCATCGAGGAAGCCAACGACGTTTCCGGCGAGGTGGACGACAAGCGCGTGCTCGACGCCGCCCTGATCGCCGCGGCGCAGGCCGTGGAGCATTACGAGATCACGCGTTACGGCACCCTGGTCGCCTGGGCCCAGGAAGCCGGCCGCGAGGATTGCGCGAGGCTCCTCAAAGAGACGCTCGAAGAGGAGCGCGCAGCCGACGAGAAGCTGACGCAGATCGCCGAGAGCGAGGTCAATCTGAGGGCCGCATAGTCGCGGCGAGAATACCTTCTCCTTGATGCAGGCGGGCACGGAAGCTTCTGTGCAGGCGGGCATGGAAGCTTCCGTGCTCGCCTTTTTTAGGTCAAATATTGACCGATCGGTCGGTCGGCGCTATAGTTCGGACGATGCCCCGCGACACCCGCTCCGCCATCATCGATGCCGCCGTCGCCGTCCTCGGGCGTGACGGTCCGGATGCCTTCAGCGCGTCGGCGCTGGCGCGAGAAGTGGGGATCAGCAAGGCGACGCTCTTCCATCACTTCCCCTCCATCGACGAGATACCGACGGCGGCTTTCGAGCGGATGCTGGCCGGCAGTCTCGCCATCGACATGCCCGCCGACGCATCGCTGGCCGAGACGATCGAGCTGCTCGGTCGCGGAACCGCCGAGCTCGTCCGCTCCAGGCGCGGCTTCTTCAACGCCTATTTCGTGCTGATGGCGCGCGCCATGTTCGATGACAGGCTGCGCGCGCAACTGCATGCTTCGGGGAAGGCGCTGCTCGGGCGGCTCTCCGCCCTCATCGCGCCCAAGCTCGCCCCGGGCGAGGACGCGGCGGCCTTTGCCCGCCTGCTCGCCATCCAGCTAGACGGCTCCGCCATTCACCGCATGGCATTCGGCGACGACGGCGAGACAGACGCCGCATGGCGGCTGCTCGTCGAACTCGCCCGCCAGAAAGGGAAGACGCAGTGAAGATCGCCATCAACGGCGCCGGCATCGCCGGACCGGCGCTCGCCTATTGGCTGCTCCATCACGGCCACCAGCCGGTCCTGATCGAGAGGGCGCCGGCGCCGCGCTCCGGCGGCTATATCGTCGATTTCTGGGGCTCAGGCTACGATATCGCGGAGAAGATGGGCATCCTGCCCCGGCTGCGCGAGTTAGGCTACGAGGTCGAGGAGGTGCGTTTCGTCGATGCCCGTGGGAAAAAGGCCGGCGGCTTCTCGACCGACGTCTTCTCGCGCATGACGAAGGGCCGCTTCACCAGCCTGCAGCGGAGCGATCTTGCCGCCACGATCTATTCCACCATCGCCGGCAAGGCGGAGACGATCTTCGGCGACAGCATCGCCTCGATCGACGAGAAATCCGACCGCGTTCATGTCGGCTTCGATCATGCGCCGCCGCGGGATTTCGATCTCGTAATCGGCGCGGACGGCCTGCATTCGCGGGTGCGCTCGCTGGTCTTCGGCGCGGAGACGCAGTTCGAGCGCTTTCTCGGCTACAACGTCGCCGCCTTCGAGCTGACCGGCTACCGGCCGCGCGACGAGCTCGTCTATGTCAGCCATGCGCTTCCCGGCCGCCAGGTCTCGCGCTTCTCCAAGCGCGAGGACCGCACGCTGTTCATGTTCTGCTGGCGTGAGCACGAACCCGCGCCGGCCCCTACGGACGACGCCGGTCGGCGTGCAGTGCTGCGACGCGAATTCGCCGGCATGGGATGGGAAGCGCCGGCAATCCTCGATGCGATGGAGCATGCCGAAGACATCTATTTCGACCGCGTCAGCCAGATCGAGATGCCGAACTGGACGAAAGGCCGGACGGCACTGGTCGGGGACGCCGCGGCTTGCGTGTCGGTGCTTGCCGGCGAAGGCTGCGGCCTGGCGATTGCGGAAGCCTACGTGCTCGCCGGGGAGATCGCCCGCGCCGGCGACGACCATGCCGCGGCCTTCGCCGGCTACGAGAAGCGCATGCGGCCGTTCCTGGCCGGCAAGCAGGCCTCGGCGCGCAAATTCGCCTCCTCCTTCGTGCCGGAAACCGGCTTCGGCATCACCTTCCGCAGCTGGATGACGCGGCTGATGAGGATTCCGCCCGTCGCCGATTTCTTCGTCGGCGATCTCAAAGACGATATAGACCTGCCGGACTATGAGGCGGCGTGACGCCTTACCTTGGCAGAGCAACCGCAGATGACGATTCCACCCCCTCCGGCCCTTCGGGCCACCTCCCCCTGGCAGGGGGAGGAAAGGCGCCGCGACGCCACTTTTCCCGCCCCTCTAGGGGAGGGTGCCTCGCGTAGCGAGGCGGGTGGGGTGCTT
>JBQCFH010000379.1:0-7699 GCA_051959385.1 Rhizobiaceae bacterium
GCCAAGATGATCGTCCAGGATCATCAGAAGGCGCTCGATCAGTTGAACTCGGCGGTGGGAAGCCTCAAGAACGTGGCGCTTCCCGGCGGGCTCGACGAACCCCATGCCAGCATGCTGCAGCAGCTCAAGGGACTTTCGGGCAAGGAGTTCGAGCGGGTGTTCAAGCTGCAGCAGGTCGAGGGGCACAAGCAGGCGATCTTGCTCACCAAGGCCTATGCGCTGGCCGGCGATAATGACCAGCTGAAGAAGCTTGCGCAGGCGTCGCTGCCGGTCCTGAAAACACATCTCGCGCATGCGCAGGAACTGCCGCCATCCGCCGGAGGCGAATGAGCCTCGCCGCCCGGGGAGGGCAGGCGGCCGACGGGTCGCTCGAAGAGCGGAATAGGCGCTAGCTGCGCGGGACGCCGTAGGAATCGAGCAGCCTATCGATCTCGTCGCGGTGGCTGATGATGAATTCGTTCAGCTTGTCGCGCATGGTTTCGTCGCCGCGGCGCACTCCCATCGAGATCGAATATTGGAAGACCAGCGGCAGGTAGGACATCGTATCCGTGATGGGCACGATCCGGAGCGGCACGGGCGACTTCTTCGCGTAGTAGCCCGCCAGCGGTCCCCACGCGGCCGCTATGTCGATCGTGCCGTTCTCGACATCCTTGATGAGCTTGCTCGGCGGGCTGTCCTGGCGATAGTCGCCGTAGATCGGATAGCCGACGACATTGTCGACGATGTGCCTTTCTCCAAGCACCTCGGCCGGCGGCGTGTTGGCGCCGTCGTCGCCGATCAGGTGGACGCCGATCTTCAGGTGTTGCAGTTCGGGGGCGTTGATCGAGCTGAAGGTGAGGTTGTCGGCCATGCGGCTGACGAAGACATAGGTCGAGCGATAATAGGGGCGCGTCGTCCAGAGCATGTCCAGTGCGGGGATGCCCATGACCACGTCGCATTTGAAGGAATTGAGGGTCTCGCGAATGAAGCCCCGCCGTTCCGCATGCCAGGTATAGACGACATCCTTGCCGAGATCATGCGCGAGCATCTCGGCGAGCTTATTCTCGAAGCCCTCGCCGCGATCGTTGGAGTAGGGCAAATTGTTGGGATCGGCGCAAACACGGAGGTATCCGTTCGGCGCATCCGCCGCCGATACTACCGTCGGCACCGCTGCAATCGTGAGAGCGGTCGCTGCCAGCCAGGTCATCGCCGACGTCAACCGCGACATTGGCATCTCCTCTGCAAGCCGGTCATGGCCGCTGCGGCCTCCTCTTCAGGAGGCCGCGCTGCGGATCATAGCCCAGCACAGCGATGATGAACGCCGCCGCGGCAACGGCAAAGACCACGGCGAGCGAGACCGGCTCCAGCTTGCCGTAGGCGGCGAAGCGGACGAGCTCGACGGCATGGGTGAAGGGATTGATCTCGGCCACATGATAAAGCGCCGTGGCGCCGCTCTCCTCGAGCTTCCAGAGCGGGTAGAGCGCCGTCGACAGGAAGAACATCGGGAAGATCACGAAGTTCATCGCGCCGGCGAAATTCTCGAGCTGCCGTATATGGACGGAGAGCGCCAGTCCGATTGCGCCGAGCATCAGCCCCGACAGGAACAGCGCCGGCAGGAGCTCGATCCAGCTCGCCGGCGGCAGCCTCACGCCGAACAGCCAGGCCACGATCAGGAAGACATAGGCCTGCAGGATGGAAAGCACCGTGCCTGCCGCCAGCTTGCAGAAGAGCAGGTACCAGCGGGGGAGCGGCGCGGTCAGCAGGAGACGCATCATGCCCATCTCGCGGTCGTAGACCAGCGCCAGCGACGAGAGCATGCCGTTGAACAGGAGTACGATGCCGAGCAGCCCCGGCACCAGATATTCCTGGTAGGTGATGTAGGTCTCGTAGGGGGGCACGATCGACACGCCGAGCACGTTGCGGAATCCGGCCGCGAAAACCACCAGCCAAAGGAGCGGCCTGACCAGAGCCGAGAGCAGGCGACTGGTCTGGCGCACGAACCGCACCACCTCGCGCCAGGCGACCGCGCGCATGGCGCGCAGCCAGTGGGCCGCCGCGGACGGCCGCCTTTCGAGTTTCGCCGTCGAGGTCAAAACCTGCATTTGCTTTCAGGCTCGTCGATGCCTAACGTGTCGAGAACATTCGTCCGGTGAAGAAACTGCTCGAGCGGCGCGGTCGCGATCACCGCATCCGCCGTGGCCAGCAGGATCGGCTGGCGAAGCTGGTGGTCCCAAGCGCGGAAGCTCATCGGATTTCCCTTCACGCCGTCGATGCTGATCCTGTCGTCCAGCATGAAGTCCCGCACGGCCGCAAAGTCGGGCGAGCCTGCCCTGAGGGTCGCCTCGGTGACCGCTTTCACCGCAGTCCAGCCCGCCCAGGCCTCAGCGTTCATCCGACGCAGCGGGGCGAGCTTCTCGAAGCGATGCTGGAGCTGCGGCGCGCCATCGCGATACCAGCTCCAGTGCCAGGCGAGCGGCGTCAGCCCGGCGTCTCCGACCACCGGGATCGGCTTCGAGGTCTGGTAGGGCACATAGCGCGCGAACTCGCGGCTGGAATCGGCGACGAAGATGACGTCGGCATCGATATCCGCGCTCATGAGCGCGATGTTGTTCTCGTCCCGATGGCGCGGGTCCTCGCCGAGCGTGAAGGGCTTCTCGCCGACGACCGTGGCGCCGAATTTTGCCGCAGAGCGCCTGAGCGCGGCGACTTTTTCGCCGTCCCGATCGGTGCCGCCCTGCAGAACAAAGACGCGCGGCCATTTCTTGGCGACGAGATATTCCACCAGCGCGTCCGTCAGCATGCTGTCGGAAGGGATGACGTGGACAATATTGGCGCGGCAATCCGCCTCGCGTAGCCGATCCTGCGGCGCGGAGACGTTCATCAGGAGGACCGGGCGGTTCTTTTCCGCGTCCGCGAGCTTCAGGAGCGCATCGGCGGGCAGGTCGGCGATGACGAAGTGGATGTCGCCGGCCGTCGCCCAATCCGAAACGGCCTTTTCCAGCTTCGGCAGGTCGGCGGCGGAGGCGGCGCTCGCCTCCTTCAGCTCGAACTGCTTTCCGATCACGCGTCCAAGCGTCTGCGCATCCTGCACGCCAAGCTTCGCGCCGGCGAGCGGACGGCCGAGCGTGCGATAGACAATGCCGGCATAGGCATTGTCGGCCGCGTAGCGCGGGTCGTTGTCGATCGAGACATAGCCGATCGCGACCGACGACCCGCCTTTCGCCGAGTCGGCCCGGGCGCCGCCGATCATCGCGGCCAGTCCGACGGCGGCCAATGCCGCGATAGCGGCCCTACTCATCGATCACCACCGTATGCGGCACCCGGCCGGTCGGGATCGAGCGGATGTTCCTGGCGCTGGCAATATCGATGACCGACATGTCGTCCGACAGGCCGTTGGCGACGTAGAGCCGTGTCCCCGCCGCGTTCTCGGTCACGCTCCACGCGCGGCTGCCGACCAGTACGTATTTCTCGATCTTCTTGGTCTCGGCGTCGACGAAGGCGACATGGTTCGAGCGCCCGAGCGCGACATACATGGTCTTGCCCTCGTTCGAGAGCACGATCCCGACAGGCGTCACATCCGATGGCCGGAAGCCCGGCGGCAGGAAGTCGATCGTCGCCTTGATCCGGTCCGTCGCGGTGTCGATGACGTTTGCCTGGCCGCTCAGCTCGTCGGTCACCCAGACCTCGCCGGCGTCGGGGCGAAGGGCGAAGCGGCGCGGCCGGCTGCCGACCAGCACGTTGGCCTTCATCTTGCCGCTGCGCGCATCGAACACGTGCACCATGTCGGCGACTTCGGAGGTGATGTAGATGGTCGAAGCATCCCCGGTGACGAGCACGCCCTCAGGCTCGGGGCCGGTCGGGATCTGCTGCAGCATCTGGCCGGAGGCGATATCTATCTGCGCGACCAGCGCATCGTCTTCGTCCGATACGTAGAGCGACTTGCCGTCCGGCGCGATGGCGAACATCTCCGGGCTCTTGCCGGTCGGGATGTGCCCGGTCACCGCGAGCTTGCCGACATCGATCACGTCGATCGTGTCGTCGTCGCCGCAGGCGACATAGAGCAGCTTGTGCGCCTTGTCGAAATGCATGTCGCGCGGCCGTCGCGATGTCTCGATCTGCCGGACCACCTTGTAGTCCTCCGCCGGGTCGAGGACGGTGACCGTGTTGGAGCGCTCGTTGCTGATGAAGACGTACCCGGTGCCCTGAGCGTTCGCCGGTGCGCCGCCGGCAAAAAGGAGGGAGGCCGCGGCAATCCGGACCAGCAACCCGACGAGTTGCAGGCGCATGATATTCTTCCCGTTGAAACCGGGTCGCGCGGGCACATATGGTCCCGCTAGCAGGCAGTCCTTTGCGACCCCTCTTGCCGTCTTCACGAAAAATGCAAGGCCAATGAAATCTCCCGTGCTCTCGGTCGCTGCCGTCACGAAGCGCTACGGGCGCACGGTCGCGCTGGAGGCAATCGAATTCGAAGCTGGCGCCCATCAGTTCGTTGCGCTGCTCGGCCCGAACGGCGCCGGCAAGTCGACGCTCGTCCAACTGCTGACGGGACTGTTTGTTCCTGATGAAGGTTTTATCCGCGTGCTCGGGCACGACATGCGCAACGATCCCGTCCGCGCGCTGGCGGCGATCGGCGTGGTGTTCCAGCAGCCGACGCTCGATCCGGAGCTTTCGGTCATTGGCAATCTGCGCTTCCACACCGACCTTCACGGGCTGGACGGCAGGACCGCCTCGCGCCGTATCGACGAGGCGCTCGGCCGCCTGGGGCTGGCCCACCACGCCCGAGACAAGGTGCTGAAGCTGAGCGGCGGCAATCGCCGTCGCGTGGAACTCGCGCGCGCGCTCCTTCACCGCCCCCGCATCCTGATCATGGACGAGCCGACGGTCGGTCTCGACCCGCAGGCCCGGCACGATATCCTCTCGCATGTCCACGCGCTTTGCCGCGACGAGGGCCTGCTTGCGCTGTGGGCGACGCATCTGACGGAAGAAGCCGAGGCCGCGGACCGGCTGCTCTTCCTCAACCGCGGCAGGCTCGTCTTCGACGGGACGGCCGCCGGCGCGATCGCGCAATCGGGAGCCGGGAGCCTCGAGCAAGCTTTCTTCGCGATGGCGAAGGATCCGCTTTCGCAGGCCGGACCTGCCTAGCCGCTCTCCCGCACCGCCTTTACGGAAGCGGCCGCGGTCGCGACGTCCGGCAGATAGGTCTTGCGGCCGGGGACCATGAGCGCACCGGCGGCGATCATGGAAACGAGCATGACGATGAAGGTCCACATCAGGCCGCGGTCGCCGCCGCCGAACCAGCCCGAGAGCAGTCCGAAGACCAGCGGCGCCGCCGCTTCGAACAGCGACCGGACGATCATGCGGCCGGCTTCGCCGCGTCCCCAGAGCCGCGGATGCAGGATGTCCTGGCGCGCGGCGTCGATAGGGGCGACCGCCGCCGAAAGCGCCGCAGCGGCGAGCGTCATCAGCAACACGCCCAGCCAGGCGGACCTCGTCCAGAGGCCGAGGCCGAAGAGCGGCACCGAGAGGATAAGCGCCAGGCCGGGAACGATGACCCGCGCATTCGGCATGCCGCGGTCGAGCAGCCGTTCCGACAGGTAGCCGCCGGCGACGACGCCGGCCAGCGCACCGATGCCGACGACGAAGACCAGCACGCTCACGATGCTGTGCGGCAGGCCGTAGTGGCCGCTGAAATAGAGCATGCCGAAGGCCGACGCGCCGGCGAAGTAAAAATAGGCGAGGGCGGATGCCAGAATGAGGAGCCTGTAGGAAGGGATCGACAGGCAGTAGCGGATCGTCCAGATCCAGCCGCGGTCGGTGGGGTCTTCGCGCAGGACGAGGTTCTGCCTCGGCTTGGCATGCGATTGCCGGACGATCTTCTGCGCTGTCGCGCTCTGTTCGGCGTCGCCGGCGTCATCTTTCCCAGCATCTTCGGCGCTCCCATCGTCGGCGGGCCGCGAGGCGGCGTAGGGATCGGTCTCTCCCACCGTCAGCCAGTTCTGCGTGCCCCGTTCCGGCTCGGGCAGAAAACGCCAGATCGCGCCGGCCAGCGCAGCGCTTATCAGCGCCATCGCAAAGAAGGACCAGCGCCAGCCGAGCAGGGTGGCGATCTCGCCGGAGATGAAGAAGCCCATCCCGGCGCCGACAAGTTCGCCGGCCAGGATGCGGCCATAGATTCCCGCGCGCTCGTCGCCGGGAAAGAAATCGCCCGTCAGCGACGCCACGCAAGGCCATGCCGCCGCCGTTACCGCGCCGAGGAAAAGCCGCGTCAGGAGCAGGAAGAGGTAGGAGCCGGCCACGCCGCTCAGGACCATTGCCGCCGTCCACAGGACCGTCACGACGATCAGGACCGTCTTTCGCCTGACGCGGTCGGCCAGCGCGCCCATCGGGAAGGTGGCGAAAGCGCCGGCGAAATAGACCACGGAGAGGAGCAGCCCGAAGGCGGTATTGTCGAGCCTGAAGGCGCTCTTCAGCTGATCGGCTACCGCCGAGACGACGCCCTGGTCCGCCGTGTTGAGCGCCAGGATCGCGGCGAGGACAAGGAGCACCTGGAACCGCGCCGGTCCTCCCGCCGCCTCGACGGCCTTGGCTTCCACCTCGCTGACGAGCTCGCCAACCAAAGAACCGGCAGCGCTTTCCGACCGATCAGCCATAAAAATTTCAACTGTCGCCTATTTTCAGGTAGATAATTGTTGAAAATGGCGCTGGAATCGCTAAAGGCGAGATGAATTTTCTCCCGGAGCTTTTCTATGGACCGCCTGGACCGTAAGATCCTGCGCCTCTTGCAGGAAAACGCGACGCTTGCCGTCGCCGATGTCGCCAAGAAGGTCGGGCTTTCGACCACACCGTGCTGGCGCCGCATCCAGAAGCTGGAGGAGGAGGGCGTCATCCGCCGCCGGGTGGCGCTGCTCGACCCGGTCAAGATCAACGCCCGCGTCACCGCCTTCGTCTCGATCCGCACCGGCTCGCACTCGCATGAATGGCTGCGGCGCTTTTCGGAAGTGGTGCAGGATTTTCCCGAGGTCGTCGAGTTCTACCGCATGAGCGGCGATGTCGACTATCTGCTCAGGGTGGTCGTCCCGGACATCGCCGCCTATGACGCTTTCTACAAGCGGCTGATCTCGAAGATCGAAATCCGCGACGTTTCCTCCGCCTTCGCCATGGAGCAGATCAAGTACACGACCGAACTGCCCCTCGATTATCTGGTGCTGGAAAAGGAAGCCGCCTCCTCGGCCGCGTAGCCGTCTTTCGCTGCCTTCGCGGTTACACGCTCGATCGTCTTCGCGGCGGACAATTCGCGCAGCGCGTCCTTGCCGACCCAGCGGGCGGTGCGGTCGCTCGACGCGGCCAGCCGGCGCGCGACTTCCAGCGCCGGCGCATGCAGCTCAAGCGAGCGCTTGCCGATCTGGCGGAGCGCCCAGTTGACGGCCTTTTTCACGAAGTTGTGCGGATCGCCCGACTGCGCCTCGACCAGAGGCAGGTAACCTCGAAAGGTCGCGTCCGGCTCCTTCTTGCGGTGGACCGCGGCCCAGGCGAGCATGGCAAAAGCGGTGCGGCGCACGAATTCGCGTTCGTCTGTGGCGAATTCCTCGATCAATTCGCGCCAGAAGGGCATGTCGACGAAGAGATCGGCGACGCCGTCCACGATCTCCCAGGAATCGAAATCCGCCGCCCAGCGGCGGCATTGCCCGATCGTGACCTTCGCCGGCTCCTCGCTGAAGGC
>JBQCFH010000380.1:0-10404 GCA_051959385.1 Rhizobiaceae bacterium
TGCTCGCCACCGCGACCCACGACACCAAGCGAGGCGAGGACGCGCGCGCCCGCCTCTACGCCATCGCGGAAATGCCGGCAGAATGGAATGCGGCCGTTCAGCGCTGGAGCGCGCTCAATGCGCGCCTGCGGCAACGGATCGACGGAGGCAGCGCGCCGGAGCCTGCCGTCGAATGGCTGCTCTACCAGGCGCTTGCCGGAACCTGGCCCGCTTTCATGCGACCGGACGATCGCGAGGGGCTGGACGGTTTGGCCGAACGCTTTCTTCCCTATGTCGAGAAGGCGCTGCGCGAAGCCAAGCTTCTCACCGACTGGCTCGCCGTCGACGACGACTACGAAAAGGCGGTCGGCGTTTTCGCCGCTGGCCTCCTCGATGCCGGCAACCGGGAATTTCTCGACGACTTCGCCGCCACGCTCTCTCCCCTGGTCGAGGCGGGAGCGATAAATTCGCTTTCCCAGACTTTAGCCAAGCTCACCGCACCCGGCGTTCCCGACATCTACCAGGGAGCGGAAGGCCTCGACCTGAGCCTGGTCGATCCCGACAATCGCCGGGAGGTTGATTTCGCCAGGCTTGCCCCCGATCTGGAACAAGGCGTCGGGGGCCGTGAGCCTGGTTCCGCCTTCCTCGACGGCCGCTTCAAGCAGTGGACGATCGCCTCCTGTCTCGCCTGGCGACGGCGGCACGCTGCCCTCTTCACGGAAGGGCGCTATCTGCCGCTCGGTCTCGAGGGACCGCTGGCTCCTTATCATCCCGCCTATCTCCGAGAGCTGGACGGCCAGTTCGCGCTGGTGATCCTTCAGCGCCTGCCGATCCATCGCGCGCGGGCCGCCGCCGAACCGGCGGAAACATCGCTCCGATTGCCGCGTCGATGTAGCGGCTGTCTCTTCCACAGCGTGCTCACGGGATCCGATTTTGCCGGGGCGGAAGAGCTGCCGTTGGAGACCGTCCTATCCGGCCTCCCGGTTGCGTTCGCCGTCAGTTCGGGTCCGGCCTGATCCGAGGAAAAAATTGTTGCGAGAGGGCGGAACCTCCGCGCCGGCATCTGGGTTCGTAGATGCCGGCCAGGGTTTTGCTGAACCGGAGAGCTGTTCTGCCAGGCGGAGCGTTGTCCCGCCTGGATTGGTGTCCGGGTAGGCGAGGTAGCCCTGTGCTCGAGTCGGCAAGTTCCTCCGCTTCGGCGGACCTGTTCCTCCGGGGCATTCGCCCGGCGAGGCGCATCCGGTGCGAGGAACGCGTTCCACGATTGCTCTTCGTCACGTCCGAGATGTCGGATTTCGTCAAGGTCGGCGGCCTGGGCGACGTTTCCGCGGCGCTGCCGCGCGCGCTCCGGCAGACGAACGACATCCGCGTGCTCATTCCAGGCTACCGGCAGATCGTCGGCGAAAGGCCGATCGCCGAGGTAGCGCGGCTGCCCGCGATGGCCGGGCTGCCCGCCTGCGGCATCGGCAGGATCGACATGGCCGACGGACTCGTCGTCTACGTGGTGCTCTGCCCGGAGCTCTACGACCGCGAAGGGACCCCCTATGCCACCGCGGCCGGATCCGACTGGAGCGATAACGACATCAGGTTCGCAAGGCTCGGCCTCGCCGCCGCCGAAATCGCGTCGGGCGTCGCCGACCTCGGCTGGAAACCCGACCTTCTCCATCTCAACGATTGGCCGGCATCGCTGGCGCCGGCATATCTTGCATGGCGGGAACAACAGGTCCCGAGCGTATTGACGATCCATAATCTGTCCTACCAGGGCCCGTTCGACCGCGACCGGCTGCCCGTTCTGGGAATTCCCGATCATTCGTTCCAGATGGAGGGGGTGGAGTTTCACGGCCGCATGTCGTTTCTCAAGGCCGGCATCTACTATTCCTCCCATGTGACGACGGTCAGCGCGACCTATGCGCGGGAGATCACGACGCCCCAATATGGCTGCGGGCTGGAGGGCCTGCTGCGCACGCGCGCGGAGCGACATCAACTGACCGGTATATTGAACGGCGTCGACGAGAGCTGGGATTCCAGTCACGATCCCCGGCTTGCCGCACCGTTCAGCAGCCGCAACCTCCAGGGAAGGCGCATCAACGCGGCCGAGGCGCGCGAAGCCTTCGGCCTGGAGGTATCCCGGGGCCCGCTCTTCGCCATCATCTCCCGGCTGGTGCATCAGAAGGGCATCGACCTCGCGATCCAGGCGGCGGAGCAGATCGTCGAGCGCGGCGGTCAGCTGGCGGTGACCGGCCAGGGCGACGCCTCGCTCGAAACCGCGATGCAGAACCTCGCCAGGCGCCATCCCGGCAAAGTCGGCGTGCGCATCGGGTTCGAGGAAGCCGAGGCGCGGTGCCTCTATGCGGGCAGCGATTTCCTGCTCATGCCGTCGCGTTTCGAGCCCTGCGGGCTGAGCCAGATGTATGCGCAGCGCTACGGGTCACTGCCGGTCGCGCACAGGACCGGCGGGCTCGCCGACACGATCGAGGACGGCATGACCGGCTTTCTCTTCTCCGAGATGTCGCTCGTGGGCCTCATGGAGGCCGTCGGCCGCGCCCTGCAAAGCTTCGCCTCCCGCAGGATCATGACCTGGATGCGGCGCAAAGCGATGGTCCGTCCGATGAACTGGTTCCAGTCGTCGCATCGCTATAACGATCTTTACGGGATCCTGCTGAGCAGGTCCTGAGGAACGGCGCTCTTGCGCCGCCGGCGCGGCTCCCGAAGACGGTTGCGGCCGGCCGTTCAGTCGGGCGCGCTTTGCCGGGCTTCGAGGCGGTCGAGGAAGGCGCGCTGGGCTGCATTGATCTTCTCCCGCGCCTCGGGCAGCGGAAACCATTCGGCCTTGTCGACCTCGGGGAAGCGCGCAAGCTTGCCGCTGCGCGGCGGCCATTCCATTTCGAACCAGTTGCTTTTCAGGCTGTCCGGCGCGAATTCGCCGGCGACGGCGAATGCGGTCACGCGTTTGCCGCCTGCCTGAAGCACTTCGCCGAGCGCCTCGGCCTCTCCTGCCGGTCGCACCCCTAGTTCTTCCTCGAACTCGCGCAACGCCGTTTCCAGGGGCGGCTCGTTCTCCAGGCATTCGCCCTTGGGAATGGACCATGCGCCGGCATCGCGCCGCCGCCAGAAGGGTCCGCCCGGATGGACAAGCAGGACCTCGAGCGCATGGCCGCGATGGCGGTAGAGCAATATGCCGGCGCTGGTCTTTGGCATGATTTCTCCGGGAAAGAGGAGATAGCGCTGAACGGCCGCCATTCATAGAAGCCTTGAACCGGGCGAATTGCCGTCGCGAGCCTCAGGAACATCCCGCGCCCACCCCGGTTGGGGCGGCTGGAGGTGATGTCATGTCAGACCGCGACAAGCACCCTGAACAGGACCCGGCCGAAGGGTCGCGCGCCATTGTCGATCGCGAACTGCGGCACGGGGAGGATGATCCCGGCGCCGATCCGGAAACGCGCGAGAAGGCGCGTCGCGACCTGAAGAAACAGGTCAGGCAGGAAACGGAACTGCCGCAGAAGGGCTCGGCGTGATGCCGCACCCCAGGCCGAGCGAGCCCGCGCCGCCACGGCCGGTGCCCGGGCCGACGCCGCCCGACCCGCGGCCGCCGAACCCCGATCCCGGTCCGTTGCAGACCTGAATTTTTTATCGGGCGGATTCTTTTTTATTCGCGGAACGGAAGGGAACATCCGCCGAATGGGCCGGTTGGGGGCGCGGAGAACGGCACGGACAGCATCATCAAGTTCATCGGTCTGATTGTGATCGTGCCCTTTCATTCCTCGGACCGGCATAGGAGCGATCATGGCACAGGACAAAGGTTCGGCATTTGAGCGCGCGCCCAAGCAAGCCAAAAAGGCTGCCGAGTACACGCTTCGCAAGGAGAAGCAAGGGGCGCAGCAGTCCCTCCACGACACGAGCGAGGATTTGTCGAAAAAGGCGTCCGACTTAGCGAGCGACGCCAAGGACGCGGCGCTTCACAAGGCGGAAGGCGCCAAGGAAGGAATAGCAGGCAGCATCGATGCGTTCGCCGAAGCACTCAACGCCGCTGGCGGGCGTCTGGCCGAAGATGGCCAGAGCACGGCTTCCAAGCTCCTCTCGGAAGCCGGCGCAAGCCTCGAGAATCTCTCCGGCTCGCTGAGAAACAAGTCGCTTGGAGAAATGCTGGAGGATTCCAGGGAACTGGGCCGCCGCAACATGGGCGGACTCTTCGCCGGCTCGGTGCTGGCAGGGCTAGCCATCGGGCGCTTGTGGAAATCGGCGGGGTCGGCGCAGAGGCCATACCACCGCGACACGAGCGGCCTCGACGGAGGTCCCGAACTCGGGACGGGCATGCCGGACGGCAAGGCTCGATCCACCCCAGCGACGGGAGGGCCGCTATGAACGAGATGCCGGACAACCGCAGCCTGACATCGCTGATCAGCGATCTGGCTCAACAGGCGGGCACACTGGTCCGCACCGAGGCGCAGCTTCTCCGCACCGAAATTTCGGAAAAGATGGAGAGTTTGGGGATTTCGGCGGTCGAGATTCTCGCCGGCGCCATCTGCGTCATGGCGGCGCTGATTATCCTCCTGCAGGCGCTCGTCATTGCCATCACCAAAGCCGGCCTCGGAGCAGGCTGGTCGTCGCTCCTGGTGGGCGGCGTCGTCGCCATCCTTGGGATCATCCTGATGCTGAACGGGCGGTCCGGCCTGACGGCCGGAAACCTGACGCCCGACCGGACGAAGCGTCAGCTCGAAGATGATGCCCGCATTCTGAAGGAACAGGTCAAATGAACGATCGAACCTCGGCCGAGTTGGAAAGAGAAGCTGAAGCGACCCGCGAGCGGATGGCCGACACGGCCGAATCGATCCGCAGGAAATTGTCAGCCGGACAGTTGATCGACGAATTCTCCGACTGGGTCACGGGCGGCGATGTCGCCGGCGGCATGAGAAAGCTGAAGTCCCAGGTTGCCGACAACCCGCTTCCCGTCGCTCTCATCGGGGTTGGCCTGGCGTGGCTTGCCTTCGGCGGCGGCTCGGGCGGCCAACGGACCGGGACGGTCGGATACCGCTCCGGCGCCGGAACGGCTTCCTCGGCGATGTCCGCCGCATCCAGCGGGACAAGATCCGCTGCGGGCGCCGTATCGGATACCGTCGGCGGCATGGCCGACAGCGCGAAATCCGCAGCGAGTTCCGTTTCGGAAACAGTCGGCGGCGCGGTCGACAGCCTTTCGGAAACCGCCGATCGTCTCCGGCACAAGATGCTGACGGGCACCGGCCATGTCTCCAACCGTGTCGGCGGCGCCGCGAGCGATCTCACCGATTTTGTCGGCCGGGAGCCGCTGGTCGTCGCCGCGCTCGGCGTCGGCATCGGGGCGGCGATCGGCGCCATGCTGCCGGCCACCGAGTTCGAGCAGGAACAGTTCGGACCTGCGGCGGATCGCCTGGGCCGCGAGGCCAAGGCGAAATTGGAAGAGACGGTCGATCAGGGAATGGAGAGCGCCAGGAAGGTCGCCGACGAGACCTACGAGGCTCTCAAGGAAGAGGCCGATCGCGAAGGGCTGGTGCCGGGCAAGGGAAAGTCCGTCGGCGAGCGCGTTGGGGATACGATAAAGGCTGCGGCCGACAAGGCCGGCGAGGCCACGCGGCGGGAGCTTGGCGCGGAAGCCGACAAGAACGCCGGCAAGAGCTGACGACGGCCCGACCTGCCGGCGACCGGGCCGGCGACATCGATAGGCAGGAGATCCCTATGCGCGCACTCGTATGGCACGGGAAGGAAGACATACGCTGCGACGAGGTCACCGATCCGGAAATCGAGGATCCGCGCGACGCGATCATTCGGGTGACGAGCTGCGCCATCTGCGGTTCCGACCTCCATCTCTACCACAACTACATCCCGGCCATGATGCCGGGCGACATCATCGGCCATGAAATGATGGGCGAGGTGGTCGAGGTCGGCTCGGGCGTCAACGGCGCGCTCAAGAAGGGCGACCGCATCGTGGTGCCCTTCACCATCTTTTGCGGCGAATGCGAACAGTGCAAGCGCGGCAATTATTCCCTCTGCCGCAGGACGAACCGCCGCAAGGATCTGTCGGAGAAGGTGTTCGGCCACGCGACCGGAGGGCTGTTCGGCTATACGCATCTGACCGGAGGCTATCCGGGCGGCCAGGCCGAATATCTCCGCGTTCCGTTCGCCGACAAGACGCATATCAAGGTGCCGCAAGGCCTTCCCGACGAGACGCTCCTCTTCCTGGGGGACATTTTCCCGACCGGATGGCAGGCGGCGGTGCAATGCGAAATCGGTCCCGACGACACCGTCGCCATATGGGGTTGCGGGCCGGTGGGGCAGATGGCGATCCGAAGCGCCATACTGCTTGGCGCCAAGCAGGTGATCGCGATCGATTGCCTCCCCGAAAGGCTCTCCATGGCGCGCGCCGGCGGCGCGACGACCATCGATTTTTCCTCCGAGAGCGTCATCGAGCGGCTGAACGACCTCACCGACGGCCACGGGCCGGAAAAATGCATAGACGCGGTCGGCATGGAATCGCATGTGAGCTTCGGCCAGCCGGACACCATCTACGACCGCTTCAAGCAGATGAACATGCTGGAAAGCGACCGGCCGCACGTGCTGCGCGAGATGATCTATGTCTGCCAGCCCGGCGGGGTGCTCTCGATCCCCGGCGTCTATGGCGGACTGGTCGACAAGATCCCGTTCGGGCTGGCCATGAACAAGGGCCTGACCTTCCGGATGGGGCAGACGAGCGTCAACCGCTGGACGGACCAGTTGCTGCGCCTCATCGAGGACAAGCAGATCGATCCTTCCTTCGTCGTCACCCACAAGGCCGACCTGGCCGATGGGCCCGAACTCTACCGCACCTTCCGCGACAAGCAGGACAGCTGCATCAAGGTCGTGCTCACGACCTGACCGATAGGGAAAACGCGATGACACTCCTGACCAGCGCAACAGACCAGGCCCGGTGGCCCGGCGATCCGAAGGTGATCCAGATCGGTCCGTCGGCCCGGCCCGTGGCCGACCAGACGGCACGTTTCCTCGGATGGTTCAGCATGGTTCTCGGCGCGGCCGAGCTCTCAGCGGCTCCATCGCTGGCGCGGATGCTGGGCGCCGAAGGTCACGAGAACCTCATCCGGGCTTTCGGCGCGCGGGAAGTCGCAGCCGGCATCACATCGCTCTCCGTCGACCGGACGCTCGGGCTCTGGAGCCGGGTCGGCGGCGATATCATGGACATTGCCGCCTTGTACGCGGCCTATCGCGACGACAATCCGAGGAAGAGCAATGTCGGGCTGGCGCTCGCGGCCGTGGCTGCCATTGCGCTGCTCGATCTGGTCGCCGCGCAGGGAAGCGCCGTCACCCATGGGCGCGGCTCGCAGCCGCCCCGGGACTATAGCGGCCGCAGCGGATTTCCCAAGGGCCTGATCTCGGCGAGGGGGGCGGCGAAGGCTCCGGCTGCCGCGGAGGCTTTGCCCAGCCACTGACGCGATCTCCCCAAGTGGTTTGCACGAGCATCCAACCTGCGGCCGGCACTGCGGCAGGGATTGCGACGGGCGGAACAGAGGCGGCACTCCGCGAGTTTCCTTGCTTGACAAGACAGATGGGCCGGAGCGTGATGACGCGCCTTCCGGTGCTGTTCACGCGGAAGCCATGGATTTTCTCGCCAGCTTGCAGAACCTGATCGGCCAGGACGAGCGCCACATCCTCTGGTGGCAAATGAGCATCCGGGCGCTGATCGTGTTCGTCTTCGGCCTCGTCCTCATCCGCCTGTTCGGACGCCGCGTCTTCGGCCGGCAGAACCCGCTCGATATCGTCATCGCCATCGTGATCGGCTCGAACCTCAGCCGCACGCTTACCGGCAATTCCAAATTCCTGCCGACGCTCGCGGCCACGATAACGCTGGTGCTCATTTTCTGGCTGTCGGACCATCTGGCGGCGCGCTGGCCGTTCTTCAGCCGCCTGACCAAGGGCTTGCCGGTGAAGCTTGCCCGCGGCGGCGAACTCGACCAGGAGCGGATGCGCCGGCACGCGGTGAGCAAGGGCGACGTGGAAGAGGCGGCCAGGACATCCGGCCTCAGCGGACTCGACGATCTGGAGGGCGCGGTCCTCGAACGCAACGGCAAGATCAGCGCGATAAAGCGCAAAGGCGGCTAGGGGCACACGGCAGCGGCCTCTTAGGTCGCTCCCGTCGCGACTCCCTCAGGGTATGGTCCACGCCCGCCTCCGCGCGGATCGGGTCCGCGACAGGTCAAGGCTCAGACCCCATGCTCGTATATCAGCGCGCCATCTTCCTGACGTTCCGGCTCGACCGGCCGGCCGTGCTTCCGCCACCGGTACCCAGGCTCCCTACGCCAGCCCCCGGAGACGCGCTGGGCGTCGTGCCGCCGGGCTGAAGTCCCGATGCGATGCCGCCCTCGGTCTGCTCGCCGGCTCCGGCATTGCCATCGCGGCCGCTAAGTTCCTGCTCCGCGCGAGCCCAGTGCTCCGCTTCCTTTCCGTCGGGGCGGCCTTCCGCCTCCCATATCTGATGCGCCCGCAGCCTTATCTCTTCCTGACGGTCCATGTCCTTCCTCCGTGCCTTCTGCAGTCTGCCCAACCGCAAAGGCCCGAGGCGTGTTCCACCGGTCGCCGCGTGACCCGCAAAACACGGGTTGGTCCTCGGACAGGGTCAGATTTCGCTCAGTCGGCGCGGCGCTTGTGGTGCCGAGACTCCTGATTGACGCCGCGAAGCATTTCGCGATCATCGGGATCCACCAGATCGGCATCGCCGCTCTTCAGGTCGCGGCCCTCCCGGCGGGCCGCCTTTTCCTGCTCGGAGCGCTTCAGGTCCTCTTCGGCATCGAAGTCGTCGTCGGCATTCTTCGTGTTGACCCGCTCCTCGATGATGCGCAGTTGCTGCTCGTGGGTTTTCTTGCCGGCCATGGGTCAAGCCTCCGTTATTTGTTCGTCCGGGCCGTCTGGCGGGGATCGAGGCCGCCTTGCGCGGTCGTGTCGTTCTCCACGTCACCCCGGAAGGTGTTGTCGCCATCGAGTTCCGCGTCCTCGTCGAGGATGTCGCCGCCCTTGATCGTGCCCTTGGACGCCCCGATGCCGGGGTTGCGTTCAAGATCGCGGTCGCTGGGGGTCGGCCTCTTCGCGTGCTTGTTGCTGGTCATCCTGTGCTCCTGTCCGCATGCGCGGTTGCTTGAACTCAGCTCTTGTTGCCCGGTTCGTGATAGCGGGTATCGAAGGTGTCGTTGCCGCAGTTCGGGCATTTCGGAATCCTGTCGCCCTTGGTCACGTGCGTTTGCTGGTGACAGCGCTCGCAACGGAAATCGCCGGTCTCGCGGGCTGTTTCGCCTGAATGCGCTGCCATGTCGGGCTCCTGATCGATTGCGGCAGATGTCGGGCGGCTGCGTGCGGCCTCTGCCCGCCGAACATGAGCCGCGGAGCGATGTTCCGGCGGTGTGGGAATTAATTCGGCAAGGGCGGCGGCCGCGCCGGGAACCTCAACCTGTCGCTCCGGTTCGGGCCTCGATGACCCTAGGCTCGGCGGGCCCCCAACCGGAATGGAACCGATGAGACATGCCTGCAGGATGAAGGCGGAAGAGGCGTTGGCGATCGAGATCGCAACCGATGCAGATGTGCCGGAATCCGAATGGTGGTCGCTTTGGGAGCGCGATCCCGGCGCGACGCCGTTCCAGAGCCCGGCCTGGCTCATCCCCTGGCGCCGCCACTTCCCCGAGGGCGAGGATCGCGTTCTCGTGCTCCGGCGCGCCGGCCGCATGGTCGGCCTCGTGCCTCTATATCTTCATTCCGGCAGGCTGCTTCTTTGGGGAGCCGGCACGTCGGACTGGCTCGACGGGCTATTCGACCCGGAGCTTCCTCCCGAGAAACTCTCGCTAGCGGTCGCCGCCCTCGACCGGCCGCTCGATCTCTTCCAGCTGGCCGCCGGGTCGCGCCTGCGCTCGATGCCTTGCCCGCCGGGCTGGAGCGGGTTCGAAGGCCGGAGCGAGGCGTGTCATCGCACGAGATTGCCGACCGTGCGCAACGAGCGGCTTGCGAAGCACGTCCGCTACTGCCGCCGGCGCGCGGCGCGGGCGGGCATCGTCGGCCCCGTCCGGCTGAGAAGCGCCTCGGCCGACCGCCTGGCCGAACTGCACGGGCTGCGCTGGCGGGAAAAGGGCGGCGCGGGCATCTTCGCCGACGAGCGCATGCTGGCCTGGCAGAGGGATGCGCTGCCGGCGCTCGAGGCGGCCGGACTGGCGGTGGTGTGGGCGCTGTTCAAAGCCGAGCGCCCGGTCGCCATGCTCTACGTGCTCCGGCGCGGCAGGACCGTCTATAATTTCATCGGGGGATTCGACCCGGAACTGAGCGAATTCAGCCCCGGTTCGATCCTGCTCGACCATGCCATGGCCGAGGCGGAAGCGAGCGGCTGCGACACGTTCGATTTCCTGCGCGGCGACGAACCGTACA
>JBQCFH010000381.1:0-3455 GCA_051959385.1 Rhizobiaceae bacterium
CGCCTCGCTATCGCTCGGCACCTCTCCCCCACTTCGTGAGGGAGAGGACGGGCGTCCAGCTCGGCTCCCGTCCTCGCCCCCTTCAGGGGGAGAGGTGCCGAGCGATAGCGAGGCGGAGAGGGGGAATTCTGCGGCGCCAAAGGAGCCACACACATGACCATCCTTTCCCTGCATAGCTTCGCCGCCGGCAAGTGGATCGGCCCGTCCGGCTCGCCAAGGAAACTGAAAAGCGCCGTTACCGGCGAGGTGATCGCCGAACTGGGCTCCGCCGGCCTCGACTTCGGGGCTATGGCAGACCATGCGCGCCAGGTCGGCGGGCCGGCGCTCCGAAAACTCACCTTCCACGAGCGCGCGGCGCGGCTGAAGGCGCTGGCGCAATATCTGAACGAGCGCCGCGACCCGCTCTACGAGCTTTCCTACGATACCGGCGCCACCAAATCCGATTCCACGATCGACATAGACGGGGGCATCGGCACGCTCTTCGTCTATTCCTCGAAAGGCAGGCGCGAGCTGCCGGACGACGTTCTTTACGTCGACGGCGCGGTCGAGCAATTGGGCAAGACCGGCGCGTTCCTCGGCCAGCATGTCGCCACCTCGCTCCACGGCGTCGCCGTACACATCAACGCATTCAACTTCCCCGTCTGGGGCATGCTGGAAAAGCTGGCGCCAACCCTGCTTGCCGGCATGCCGGCGATCATCAAACCGGCCTCGGCGACGGCGTGGCTGGCGGAAGCCGCCTTCCGCATGATCGTTGAAAGCGGCCTCCTGCCCGAGGGTGCGGTGCAGTTCGTCGCTGGCGACACGGGAGACCTGCTCGACCGGCTCGTCGGCCAGGATGTCGTCTCCTTCACCGGCTCGGCCACGACGGCCGCCATGCTGCGCGGCAGCCGGAACGTGATCGAAAACTCCGTCCGCTTCATCGCCGAGCAGGATTCGCTCAATGCCTCGATCCTCGGCCCGGACGCCGCGCCGGGCGCACCCGAGTTCGACGCCTTCATGCGCGAGGCGCATCGCGAGATGACGGCCAAGGCCGGCCAGAAATGCACCGCGATCCGCCGCATCCTCGTGCCGGCGGAGCACAGAGATGCCGTCATCGAGGCCCTCTCGGACCGGCTGGCGACGACGCTTGTCGGCCACCCGCGCGACGAGAAGACCCGCATGGGCGCGCTGGCAAGCCTCGCCCAGCGCGAGGATGTGCTGGAAAAGGCGGCGCTGATCGGAACAGAGGCGCGCAAAATGTTCGGTGACCGCGAACTCGTGCTGAACGGCGCGGACCCCGAACGCGGCGCGTTTCTGTCGCCGATGCTGTTTTGCCTCGACGATGCGGACGCGGCCGACAAGGCGCATTCTGTGGAGGCTTTCGGGCCGGTCTCGACAATTATGGGGTACCGCGACCTTCCGCACGCGCTGGCGCTCGCCAACCGCGGCAAGGGCTCGCTCGTCGCCTCGGTCTTCACGCACGATCCGGCGGTAGCACGGCAGGCGGTGCTGGGCGCCGGAGCCTTCCACGGCCGGCTTTATTTCGCCGACCGCGATACTGGCAGGGAGGCGACCGGCCACGGCTCTCCCCTCCCCCATCTCGTCCATGGCGGACCGGGTCGCGCCGGCGGCGGCGAGGAGATGGGCGGCATCCGCGGCGTGCTGCACTATATGCAGCGGACTGCGGTGCAGGCGAGCCCGGATTTGCTTGCCGGCATCACGAAGCGTTGGGTAAAGGGTGCAGATACGGTCAAGACCGACGTGCATCCCTTCCGCCTGCGCTTCGACGAGCTGGAGATCGGCCGCACGATCCGCACGGCGTCGCGCACGGTGACGCTCGCGGATATCGAGCATTTCGCCGAATTCACCGGCGACAATTTCTACGCCCATATGGACGAGGAGGCGGCGAAGGCGAACCCGTTCTTCCCCGGGCGCGTGGCCCACGGCTACCTGATCCTGTCCTTCGCGGCCGGGCTGTTCGTCGATCCGGCGCCCGGCCCGGTGCTCGCCAACGACGGGCTCGACAACCTGCGCTTCATGAAGCCGGTGTCGCCCGGCGACACGCTCTCCGTGCGGCTCACCGCCAAGGAGAAAACGCGAAGGAACGACGACTACGGCGAAGTGCGCTGGGACGTCGCCGTCACCAATCAGGACGGCGAGCAGGTCGCCGGCTATGAGCTTCTGACGATGAACGCAGTATAGAGCGGCTCAGCGGCGCATCGCCGCGAATTCGATGTTGCCGACGAGTTCGAGTGCGGTCCTCAATGACGCGCCTGTCGCCATCGCCATCTGCGGCAAAAGCATCCATTCCAGCGTCCACGCTGCGCCCGAGCGCTCGTTCTCGTGCACCAGCGCCTGATGCATGCCCGACACGAGCGTGCTATTGAAGCGGGCCAGCGTAACGAGCATCTCCGCACCTATAGGGTTTGCCTTGTGAGGCATTGCGGACGAACCGCCGCCGTCCTTCAGCCTGATCTCGCCGAGCTCGCTTTGCGCCGCGAGCACGACGTCCTGACCCATCTTGCCGAGGCTGCCGGTGACCAGCGACAACCAATCGGCAAGCTCAACCTGGCTGTCGCGCTCGGAGTGGCGTGCGCGCGGGACGAGGCCGAGACCGAGGCGCGTCGCCATGCGCGCCGCCACCTGCTCTCCCGCCGAACCCAGCCTGTCGAGCGTGGCGGCGGCGCCGCCGAAGGTCAGTACCGCGATTTCCTTGCGCACCGTCGACAGCCGCGCCCGATTGCGGAGCAGTGGCTCGCGCCAGCTCAATATCTTGCGCGAGGCCGGCACCTCGACCGCCGCCTGCATGCGGGTGTGCGCCATCACCCACATCGCGCCGTCGCGCATGTCGAGCTCGCCGAGCCGTTCGACCAGCGTATCGATGCGGTCCTGCAGGATGTCGAGCACCTTGCGTATCCGAAGCGCGAAGCCCGTGTCGATGACGTCCTGGCTCGTCGCGCCGAAATGGACATGGCCGGCATGTAGCTCGCCGACAGCCGCGCGCAATTGCCGGACGAGTTCCGACACGACGACGCCATCGCGCGCAGTCGATTGCCGGAGCTTTTCGACGTCCGGCCGAAAGCCTGCGATCGCCTCGGCGATGGCTTGTCCTGCCGCCTCGGGACTGACGCCCTTTTCGGCCTCGGCGGCGGCAAGCGCCTCCTCGAAATCGAGCATCGCCTTCAGTTCGGCTTCCGCCGAGAAGAAGGCGCCAACCTCCGCATCGCCGAGGAGCCCGGACAGGAAAGGATGGTCGAACACCGATACGCTCATCGCTGGACCTGTTCTTTGATCGGGAGAGCTAAATATCGAAGAAGATCGTCTCCTTGTCACCCTGCAGGTGGATGTCGAACGTATAGGTGTCGCCGTCGCGCGGCGCGATCAGCGTCGGAACGCGCACGCGATGCTCGATGCGCGAAAGGATCGGGTCGGCCTCGTTAGCCGCCTCCTCGTCGCCGAAATACATGCGCGTATGG
>JBQCFH010000382.1:0-2451 GCA_051959385.1 Rhizobiaceae bacterium
CAGGAGACGGAGCGCGGCGCTCCGCAAGAAGATGCAGCGACGACAAGATCAGGCAAACGACCAGTTCTCCCTCACCTCCTTCCTCTACGGCGGCAACGCTTCCTATGTCGAGGAACTCCAGGCCCAGTATGAAAAGGACCCGAATTCGGTGAATTCCGAATGGCGGTCCTTCTTCGATTCGCTCAAGGACGATGCCGGTGACGTCCTCAAGAATGCCAGGGGAGCTTCGTGGAAGAAGCCCGGCTGGCCGATCGTCGCCAATGGCGAGCTGGTCTCCGCCCTCGACGGCAATTGGGGGCTGGTCGAGAAGCACATCGAACGCAAGGTCCGGGACAAGGCCCAAAGAGCAGCGGCCGAAGGCAGGGCCGAGCCGGGCGAAACGGAGATCCACCAGCAGACGCGGGACTCCGTGCACGCCATCATGATGATCCGCGCCTATCGCATGCGCGGCCATCTGCACGCCAACCTCGATCCGCTCGGCATCGCCAAGCCGCTGGAAGACTATAACGAGCTTTCGCCCGAAAATTACGGCTTCACCGAAGCGGATTACGACCGGCCGATCTTCATCGACAACGTGCTCGGGCTCGAATTCGCCACCGTGCGCGAGATGCTGGACATTCTCCAGCGCACCTATTGCTCGACGCTCGGCGTCGAGTTCATGCATATCTCCAATCCCGAGGAGAAGGCCTGGATCCAGGAACGCATCGAGGGGCCGGACAAGGGCATCGCCTTCACCCCGGAAGGCAAGAAGGCGATCCTGCAGAAGCTGGTCGAGGCGGAGGGATTCGAGCAGTTCCTCGACGTCAAGTACAAGGGGACCAAGCGCTTCGGCCTCGACGGCGGCGAGTCGCTCATCCCGGCGCTCGAGCAGATCGTCAAGCGCGGCGGCGCCATGGGCATGAAAGAAATCGTGCTCGGCATGGCGCATCGCGGCCGCCTGAACGTGCTTTCCCAGGTTATGGGCAAGCCGCATCGGGCGATATTCCACGAATTCAAGGGTGGCTCCTTCGCACCCGACGACGTCGAGGGCTCCGGCGACGTGAAGTACCATCTCGGCGCCTCGTCCGACCGCGAGTTCGACGGCAACAAGGTGCACATGTCGCTGACCGCGAACCCGTCGCACCTGGAGATCGTCAACCCGGTCGTCATGGGCAAGGCCCGCGCCAAGCAGGACATCATCTTCGGGCGCAAGCGCGAGGAGGTCGTACCGCTGGAGGAACGGGCCAAGGTGCTGCCGCTCCTGATCCATGGCGACGCCGCCTTCGCCGGCCAGGGCGTGGTGGCGGAAGTGCTCGGGCTGTCCGGGCTGCGGGGGCACCGCGTTGCGGGCACGCTGCACGTCATCATCAACAATCAGATCGGCTTCACCACCGATCCCCGCTTCTCGCGCTCCTCGCCCTATCCATCCGACGTGGCGAAGATGATTGAGGCGCCGATCTTCCATGTGAACGGCGACGATCCGGAGGCGGTGGTCTATGCTGCCAAGGTGGCGACCGAGTTCCGCATGATCTTCCACAAGCCGGTCGTGGTCGACATGTTCTGCTACCGCCGGTTCGGCCACAATGAGGGCGACGAGCCTTCCTTCACGCAGCCGCTGATGTACCGCAACATCCGCACGCACAAGACGACGCTGCAGATCTACGGCGAGAAGCTGATCGCGGAGCAACTCATCACCCAGGAAGAGTTCGACCGCATGAAGGCCTACTGGCGCGCTCGCCTGGAGGCGGAGTGGGAGACCGGCCAGGCCTACAAGCCCAACAAGGCCGACTGGCTCGACGGCGCCTGGACGGGCCTTCGCAAGGCCGACAACGAGGACGAGCAGCGCCGCGGCAAGACCGCCGTCCCGGCGAAGACGCTGAAGGAGATCGGCCGCAAGCTGACCGAGGTCCCGAAGGATTTCGAGGCGCACCGGACGATCGCGCGCTTCCTCGACAACCGGGCCAAGATGATCGAGACGGGCGAAGGCATCGACTGGTCGACGGCGGAGGCGCTGGCCTTCGGCTCGATCCTGATGGAAGGCAATCCGATCCGGCTTTCGGGCCAGGATTCGGAGCGCGGAACCTTCTCGCAGCGCCATTCGGTGCTCTACGACCAAAAGGACGAAACGCGCTACATCCCGCTCAACAATCTCGGTCCCCAGCAGGCCTATTACGAAGTCGTCAACTCCATGCTCTCGGAAGAGGCGGTGCTCGGCTTCGAATATGGCTATTCGCTTGCCGAGCCGCGCGCGCTGGTGCTGTGGGAAGCCCAATTCGGCGACTTCGCCAACGGCGCGCAGGTCGTGTTCGACCAGTTCATCTCGTCTGGCGAGCGCAAGTGGCTTCGGATGTCGGGGCTCGTCTGCCTCTTGCCGCACGGCTATGAGGGGCAGGGGCCGGAGCACTCTTCGGCGCGGCTGGAGCGCTACCTGCAGCTTTGCGCCGAGGACAACATGCAGGTCGCCAACTGCAC
>JBQCFH010000383.1:0-8025 GCA_051959385.1 Rhizobiaceae bacterium
GCTGTCGCTCGACCTGCCGCACCGAGGCATCGCGCCGGGGCCGGCGGCGCTCGCGGTGCGGCCGCATGCGGTGAAGCTGGCTGCGGGGTCGGCGGACGGCATCGAGGGCCGGGTGACCAAGGCCGCCTATCTCGGCGACCACATGGAATACACCGTCGCCACGGTTGCGCCCGAGGCGGAGCTTTTCGCCACGGCCGCCGACGTGAACCGGCCGCTTTCGGTCGGGGCCGCCGTTTCGGTGCATATCGATCCGGAGAGCGTGGGGCGGGTGGGGGACGATTGAAATGATCGCTATCACAGTCTGGAAATCCAAAGCTGAGAATTACCCCCTCTCCGCCTCGCTTCGCTCGGCACCTCTCCCCCACTGCGTGGGGGGAGAGGATGGGCGCGAGGCTTGCGGCCGGCGCATCCTCTCCCCCGTCGATCGGGGGAGAGGTGGTTAGCGAAGCGAACCCGAGAGGGGGTCGACAACGTCTCGGGCTGATTCCAAGCTTTGCATCATCTTACCCTCGCTTGCGAAGCGCGCCCGACTTGGCTATGGAACCGGCGAATTGCGCGCCTCGGCAAGCCGGGGCGCTTTCCTTGAATCCCGAGAGAAGCCCGGCCGGGCGGCCCAACTCGCCGAAAGTCCTTAGAAAGCGTTCTTCCACCCATGGCGCGCATCGTGATGAAGTTCGGCGGGACGTCCGTCGCCGACCTCGACCGCATCCACAATGTGGCGCGGCACGTCAAACGCGAGGTCGACGCCGGCCACGAGGTCGCGGTCGTGGTCTCGGCCATGTCCGGCAAGACCAACGAACTCGTCGGCTGGGTGCAGGGCATGCCGAAGGTCTCGGGCGCCAATTCGCCCTTCTTCGATGCGCGCGAATACGATGCGGTGGTCGCTTCCGGCGAACAGGTCACGTCGGGCCTGCTCGCCATCGCTCTGCAATCGATGGGCATCCATGCGCGCTCGTGGCAGGGCTGGCAGATACCGATCCGGACCGACAACGCGCATGGGGCGGCGCGCATACAGGAGATCGACGGCTCGTTCCTGATCAAGCGTTTCGGCGAAGGGCAGGTCGCGGTCATCGCCGGCTTCCAGGGGCTGGCGCCGGACAACCGTATCGCCACGCTCGGCCGCGGCGGTTCCGATACCAGCGCGGTCGCGATCGCGGCGGCGGTCAAGGCCGACCGCTGCGACATCTATACGGATGTCGACGGCGTCTACACGACCGATCCGCGCATCGAGCCGAAGGCGCGGCGGCTGGCCAAGGTGGCGTTCGAGGAGATGCTCGAAATGGCCTCGCTCGGCGCCAAGGTGCTGCAGGTGCGCTCGGTCGAGCTTGCCATGGTTCACAAGGTGCGTACCTTCGTGCGCTCTTCTTTCGACGATCCGGACGCGCCCGGCATGGGCGACCCCGTCAACCCGCCCGGAACGCTCATTTGCGATGAGGATGAAATCGTGGAACAGCAGGTCGTCACCGGCATCGCCTACGCCAAGGATGAAGCGCAGATCTCGCTGAGGCGCGTCGCCGACCGGCCCGGCGTGGCGGCGGGCATTTTCGGGCCCCTGGCGGAAGCCGGCATCAATGTCGACATGATCGTGCAGAACATCTCGGAGGACGGGTCGCGCACGGACATGACCTTCACCGTGCCTTCGGCGGACGTTGATCGGGCGCTCGCGGTTCTTGATAAGGTGCGCCAGACGGTCGGCTTCGACGCCGTCCAGCATGACGACGGCATGTCGAAGGTATCGGTGATCGGCATCGGCATGCGCAGCCATGCCGGCGTGGCGGCGACCGCCTTCAAGGCGCTCGCCGACAGGGCGATCAACATCCGCGCCATCACAACGTCGGAGATCAAGATTTCGATCCTGATCGACGGGCCCTATACGGAACTGGCGGTTCGCACTTTGCATTCCGTCTACGGTCTCGATAAGCATTAAACCATCGCCTAGAACAGGCGAACCGTTCGTTCGATTCCGGTGGTGTTCGCGGCAGGCGGACGCCGCTCCGGAATTGTTGGAGAAAGCGCATGATGCGAGACATTGGCGGCGGTCCGCGCGTGCTCTTGCGCCGCTTGCGCGAATTGATGGCGGAGCCGTTGGAGCCGCAGGAGCGGCTCGACCGGATCGTGCGGGAAATCGCCTCCAACATGGTGGCCGAAGTCTGCTCGCTCTATATCCTGAGGGCCGATTCCGTCCTCGAACTCTATGCGACGGAAGGCCTGAACCCGAGCGCGGTGCACCGGGCGCAGCTCCAGATCGGGCAGGGTCTCGTCGGCACCATCGCCGCAAGCGCCCGCTCGCTCAATCTCACCGACGCGCAGAAGCATCCGGCCTTCGCCTACCTGCCGGAGACGGGCGAGGAGATCTACAATTCCTTCCTCGGCGTCCCTGTGCTGCGCGCCGGCCGCACGCTCGGCGTGCTAACGGTGCAGAACCGCACCAAGCGCAATTACCGCGAGGACGAACTCGAAGCGCTCGAGACGACGGCCATGGTGATCGCCGAGATGATCGCCACCGGCGACCTGGCGCGGCTGTCCAGGCCCGGCCTCGACCTCGACCTCAGCCGGCCGGTCAGCTTCACCGGCATCGGCTTCAACGAGGGGATCGGGCTCGGCCATGTGGTGCTGCACGAGCCGCGCATCGTCGTCACCAACCTCTTCAACGAGGACAGCGAGGAGGAAATCAGGCGGCTGGAAAGCGCGCTCGGATCGCTCCGGCTCTCGATCGACGACATGCTGTCGCGCCGCGAGGTGGCCTCGGAGGGCGAGCACCGTGCGGTGCTCGAAGCCTATCGCATGTTCGCCCACGACCAGGGCTGGGTGCGGCGCATCGAGGAAGCGGTGAGGAACGGCCTGACGGCCGAAGCGGCGGTCGAAAAGGTGCAGTCGGACATGCGCGCGCGCATGATGCACATGACCGATCCCTACATGCGCGAGCGGATGAGCGATTTCGACGACCTCGCCAACCGGCTGCTCAGGCAATTGATGGGGCGCGGGCCGGAGACCCTGGCGGAATCGCTGCCGAAGGACGCCATCATCGTGGCGCGGTCCATGGGCGCGGCCGAACTGCTCGACTATCCGCGCGAGCGGCTGCGCGGGCTGGTGCTGGAGGACGGCGCCATCACCAGCCATATCGTCATCGTGGCCCGCGCGATGGGGATACCCGTCGCGGGCCAGGTGGGCGGCGCCGTCTCCATGTCGGAGAATGGCGACGCGATCATCGTCGACGGCGATGCCGGCCGGGTGCATCTGAGGCCCCAGGCCGATGTGGAAGGCGCCTATGCCGAGAAGGTGCGCTTCCGCGCCAAGCGGCAGGAGCTCTATCGCGAATTGCGCGGCAGGCCGTCCGTCACCCGGGACGGCGTGGCGGTCGATCTGATGATGAACGCGGGGCTTGCCGTCGACCTGCCGCAACTGGCGGAATCGGGCGCGGCCGGCATCGGCCTCTACCGCACCGAACTGCAGTTCATGGTCGCGGCGACATTCCCGCGCGCCGAGCAGCAGGAAGAGCTCTACCGGCACGTGCTCGACGTGGCGCGCGACAAGCCGGTCACCTTCCGCACCATCGATATCGGCGGCGACAAGGTGCTTCCCTATTTCAAGAGCGCCAAGCCGGAGGAGAACCCGGCGCTCGGCTGGCGCGCCATCCGGCTTACGCTCGATCGTCCGGCGCTGCTCCGCACGCAGATCCGGGCGCTCCTCAAGGCGGCCGGCGGACGGGAACTCAGGGTAATGTTCCCGATGGTGACCGAGGTCGGGGAAATCCGGCGGGCCCGCGAGATCATCGACCGCGAGGTCCGGCACCTGTCGCGCTTCGCCCACCATCTGCCGACGAGCCTGAAGCTCGGGGCGATGCTGGAGGTGCCGTCGCTGATGTGGCAGCTCGACGAATTGATGCAGGCGGTCGATTTCATCTCCGTCGGCTCGAACGACCTCTTCCAGTTCGTCATGGCGGCCGATCGCGGAAACACGCTCCTTTCCGACCGTTTCGACCCGCTGTCGGTGCCGTTCCTCCGCGTGCTGAGGCAGATTGCCGAAGCCGGCAGCAAATCCGGCACGCCGGTGACGCTCTGCGGCGAGCTCGCCGGCCGGCCGATCTCGGCGATGGCGCTGATCGGCCTCGGCTACCGTTCCATCTCCATGTCGCCCGCGGCGATCGGGCCGGTAAAGGCGATGCTGTGCGAACTGCCTGCGGAAGAGCTGACGACAATGCTGGACGATCTGCTCGCCAAGCCCGACGGCGGCACGGATGTGCGCGGGCTGCTCAAGGAATTCGCGGATAAACGCGACATTCCGCTATAGCGGATCGGGTTGTCTATCGTCATGTTCAACGCCCTACGTTGCCCCCCTCTGTCGTGCCGGACATCTCCCCCGCAAGGGGGGAGATCGGCCTTCATTCTGTTCGCGCCAATCTCGTCGCTTGCAGAAAAGGAGGGGGTGCAAACGGCCGGCGCAATCTCCCCGCCTTGCGGGGGAGATGTCCGGCAGGACAGAGGGGGGCGCGACGCGAGCCAAGCCTTTCAGGGTTCCCGCAGAGCATTGTCATGATTGACCTGCCCGCCGACAGAATGGACCAGGTGCTGAAGCGCTTCGATCTTGTCGAGGCGCGGATGTCGGCCGGCGCCGATCCGGAAGCCTATGTCAAGCTGGCTTCCGAATATGCGGAACTGCAGGAACTGGCGACGAAAATCCGCGAATTGCGTGCCGCCGAAAAGGAGCTCGCGGACCTTCAGACCATGCGCGACGACAAGGGCTCGGACGCGGAGATGCGCGAGCTTGCGGCCGCCGAGATCGAGGGTGTCGAGGAGAAGATCGAGAGGCTGAAGGGCGAGATACGCATCCTGCTGCTACCCAAGGACGCCGCCGACGACAAGAGCGCGATCCTGGAAATCCGGGCCGGCACAGGCGGCGACGAGGCGGCTTTGTTCGCGGGCGATCTTTTCCGCATGTACGAGCGCTACGCCGCCGACCATGGCTGGCGGATGGAAGTCGTCTCGGCGAGCGAAGGCGAGGTCGGCGGCTACAAGGAGATCATCGCGGCCGTGTCCGGCAAGGGCGTCTTCGCACGGCTGAAATTCGAGTCGGGCGCGCACCGGGTGCAGCGCGTGCCGGAGACCGAGGCGGGCGGCCGCATCCACACCTCCGCCGCCACGGTGGCGGTGCTGCCGGAGGCCGAGGAGGTCGACATCGACATCCGGCCGGAGGACATCCGGATCGATACGACGCGCGCCTCCAGCGCCGGCGGCCAGCATGCCAACACGACCGAGACCGCCGTGCGCATCCTGCACATCCCGACCGGAATCATGGTCGTGCAGGCGGAGAAGTCGCAGCACCAGAATCGGGCGCGGGCGATGCAGATCCTGCGCGCCCGCCTCTACGACATGGAGCGCATGAAGGCGGAGGGCGAGCGTTCCGAGGCGCGGCGGCTGCAGGTCGGCTCCGGCGATCGCTCGGAGCGCATCCGCACCTACAATTTCCCGCAGGGAGGGGTGACCGACCACCGCATCAACCGGACGCTCTATAAGCTCGACCGGGTGATGGAAGGCGATCTCGACGAGATCATCGACGCGCTCATCGCCGACCACCAGTCGAAGCTGATGGCGGCTGAGTCGGAGGGGTGAGGCGACACCTGCCTTCACCCTCCCCCTTGTGGGGAGGGTCGGCGAGAGCGCTTTGCAACGCAAAGCGGTCGAGACGGGGTGGGGGTGGAGTTTCTTATCCCCGCCGGTCTGCGCGACGTTCGCCGCCTTCACCCCCACCCCGTCTCCCGAACGCCGCTATGCGGCGTCCGGTCGTCGACCCTCCCCACAGGGGGGAGGGTGGGGTGCGAGCATGACCACGCTTGGCGCTCTTCACCGCGAGGCGCGCGCCCGGCTGGCAGAGGCCGGCGTGGAAAACGCAGCCCTCGACGCACGGCTGCTGGTGGAGCATTTCACCGGCACGAGCCGGATGGATGCGATCGCCGATCCGGCGCGTGAGATCGACGGCACGGCAGCAGCCGCTGTCAAGGCCGCCCTTGGCCGCCGCATCGCCCATGAGCCGGTGCACCGCATCCTCGGCCGGCGCGAGTTCTACGGGCTCGACCTCCGCCTTTCTCCGGCGACGCTGGAGCCGCGGCCGGACACGGAAACGCTTGTCGATCTCTGCCTGCCTTTCCTGAAGGAACGGGCGGCGGCAGGAAGGGACTGCCGCATCCTCGATCTCGGCACCGGCACCGGCGCGATTGCGCTCGCGCTCCTCTCGCAAATCCCGGAAGCAACGGCGGTCGGCACGGATATTTCGGCCGAGGCGCTTGAAACCGCGCTTGCCAATGCCGATATCAACGGGGTCAAAGATCGTTTCGACGGAATTTTGTCGGACTGGTTCGCGGCCATCGAAGGCCGATTTTCGCTCATCGTGTCCAATCCGCCCTATATCCCGACGCGGGATATCGCAGGCTTGGCGCCCGAAGTGAAAGACCACGACCCGACAAGGGCCCTCGACGGCGGAGCGGACGGGCTTAGCGCCTATCGCAGGATCGCCGGCGGGGCTCGGAGGCATCTGGAACGAGACTGCCGCGTGGCGGTGGAGATCGGTTTCGATCAGCGGCAGGCAGTAACCGGCATTTTCGAGGCAGAAGGATTCGCGCTCATCGAGAGCGCCCGTGACCTCGGCGGAAATGCGCGGGGATTGATGTTCGCGGCTGCGTGACCGGATTTCGCGAGCGCGAAAAAATGCTTGGCATTCCCGGCGAATACGGCTAGGTTCCGGCAACCGGATGAGACGAAGCAGGCAGTGCCGTAGGCGATTCGGTTCCCGTTGAAACAAGCTGCCTTCTTGCGTGAAAGACGCCTTGTCGTCGTGCGGGGATTGTCCGGCAAAGTGACATGAAACGATCTTTGATTTGGCACGTGGCGACTGCCTTGGCGCGCAGTTGAAAGCCGATAACGCAACGCGATACGGACGGTAAGAGATCCGCGTTCTCCGATGCCCGGACACTTTTCAAAAAAGAGAATGGTATGAGGCCAGGACAACAGAACAGGCGCATGCGTGGGCGCAACAACAACAATAATAACAACAACCGCAGGGGCCCGAATCCCCTCACGCGCAGCTACGAGAGCAACGGACCCGACGTGAAGATCCGCGGCTCCGCCCAGCAGATCGCCGAGAAATATACCGCGCTTGCCCGCGACGCGCAGAGCTCGGGCGACCGCGTCATGGCTGAGAACTACCTGCAGCACGCCGAACATTACAACCGCATCATCGCCGCCGCGCAGGCGCAGATGGCGATCCAGCAGGTTCGCGACAATCGCGACGACATGGACGAGGATTCCGACGAAGAGCGGGGCGAGAGCGTCGGCGTCAACGGCGCGCGCGAGCATCGCCAGCCCTTTGCCAATGACGGCAGCGGGCCGCAGCCGGTCATCGAGGGTACGCCCGCGGAGGTGGCCTACAACCAGCATGGCGGCGAGCGCGAGCGTCCGTCCGCCAATGGCGGCGACAACGGCCACGCCAACCGCGAGCACGTGAACGGCAGCCATGCCGAAGCCGCCGCGGGCGAAGAGAACGCGGCGCCGCGCCGCGGACGCCGGCCGCGCCGCAGCAGGCCCAATGGCCATGGCGAGGAAGACGCCCGCGCCGGCAGCGCTCACTCGCCGGAAGCCGCTTCCGGGGCGGAGCAGGGTTCCGGAGAAGGCGGCGCAATGGAGCAGGCGGAGTAGGCTTCCCCTCCCGTAACGAGATCATGAACGGCGGCCATAACCGGCCGCCGTTTTGCTTTTGCGTGGTCCATCCGCCGGGCGTAATTCGCTCCTTGCGATTTCTCGTCCCTCATCTTGAGGGCGGCCCCGCATCTTCCCATATCTCGCCTGTACATGGACTTGCCTCGACCGGCGGTGCAACGCCACCGGTCCTTTGATTTCGGTCATCGCACGGGGGAGTCCGTCATCTAGAAACCGGAAGGTGCCGCCAAGCGGGCCGGTCGGGGAATGGAGACAGGAATGAATATCGAGAAATATTCCGAGCGCGTGCGGGGGTTCATCCAGTCCGCGCAGCAAT
>JBQCFH010000384.1:0-5132 GCA_051959385.1 Rhizobiaceae bacterium
GCCGAAATGGACATGGCCGGCATGTGGCTCGCCGACGGCGGCGCGCAGTTGCCGGACGAGTTCCGGCACGACGACGCCATCGCGCGCAGTCGATTCCCGGAGCTCTTCGACGTCCGGCCGAAAGCCTGCGACCGCCTCGGCGATGGCTTGTCCTGCCGCCTCGGGAATGACGCCCTTCTCGGCCTCGGCGATGGCAAGCGCCTCCTCGAAATCGAGCATCGCCTTCAGTTCGGTTTCCGCCGAGAAGAAGGCGCCAACCTCCGCATCGCCGAGGAGCCCGGACAGGAAAGGATGGTCGAAAACCAATACGCTCATCGCCGGACCTGTTCTTTGATCGGGCGAGCTAAATATCGAAGAAGATCGTCTCCTTGTCACCCTGCAGGTGGATATCGAACGTATAGGTGTCGCCGTGGCGCGGTGCGATCAGCGTCGGAACGCGCACGCGATGCTCGATGCGCGAAAGGATCGGGTCGGCCTCGTTAGCCGCCTCCTCGTCGCCGAAATACATGCGCGTATGGAGCCCGATATTGATGCCGCGCGCCACGATCCAGAAGGTGATGTGCGGCGCCATTGGCCGGCCGTCGCGGAACGGCACCTTTCCGGGCTTCACCGTATGGAACATGAATTCGCCGGTCTGCATATCGGTCGGGCAGCGGCCCCAGCCGGTGAAATTCGGATCGGCCGCGCCGCGCATCTCGGAAGGACTGTTGTAGAACCCGTCGGCATCGGCCTGCCAGGCTTCTATCAGAGCGTCTCGGAGCGGCGTGCCTGACCCGTCGATCACCCGACCTTTGACGGTGATGCGCTCGCCCCTGGTCTTGTCGTTGACCATGAACGTGCCGAGGTCCTCGTCGTAGACTCCCTTGATGTCGCAGAAATTCGGCACGCAGCCGATATGGACGTACGGGCCGGCCGTCTGCGACGGAGTTTCCTTGAGGCGGTTGAGGCTCTGGGCCATTCTGTTTTCCTACCTATAGACGTCGCCGCGATGACCTACCTTAACGACCATGACGACAAGCCGCTCGTCTCTGATGTCGCAAAGGATGCGATAGTCGCCGACCCGATAACGCCACACTTCACTGCCCGTGGCGATCAGTCGCTTTCCCATACGCCGGGGATTCTCTTCCGTGGCTACACGCTCCCTCAAGAAACGATAGATTTGCCTGGCAACCTGCCGATCAAGCTTCCCAATCTGTCTTTGCGCAGTGGCGGTTATCTCAATCCTCCAGACCGAAGCCACGCGCAATTTCCTCCAATGTGTAGACCTTCTCCTCGCCTCGACGGACGCGTTCCATCACCTCTACGGCGTCGTAGTAGTCCTCCATATCCTCCAGATATCGCTCCGCCATTTCGCGCAGGTAGTAGGCCTTGGTCCGACCAGTGCGTTTGGCCAATGCATTGAGTCGAGCTTCGATATCAGGCTCAAACCTCACGGAAGTAGGCATCTCGCCCTCCATATTGAATACATGTATCCAATGTATGCAATACGGCCACCATTGCCAATCAATTCCCCTCCTTGCGGTTCTCGAACAGGGTCGAGCGGCGGCCGCGCAGCACGATGTCGAACTTGTAGGCGCGGGCGTCCATCGGGATCGTGGCCGCCATGTCGAGCACGGCTACCAGCATCTCGATCGCCTTCGGATCGTTGATGGTGCGCACGATCGGGCATTGCGGGATCATCGGATCGCCCTCGAAATACATCTGCGTGATGAGGCGCTGCGCGAAGCCGTGGCCGAAGACCGAGAAATGGATGTGCGCCGGACGCCAGTCGTTCGGCCCGTTCGGCCACGGATAGGCGCCGGGCCGTATGGTGCGGAACGTGTAGTAGCCGTTCTCGTCCGTAATCGTCCGCCCGCAGCCGCCGAAATTTGGGTCCAGCGGGGCGGTGTAGAGTTCCTTTTGGTGACGGTAGCGACCGCCGGCATTGGCCTGCCAGAATTCGAGCAGCGCCCCGCCGACGCCGACGCCGCGCTCGTCGAGCACGCGCCCGTGGACGATGATGCGCTCGCCGATCGCGCTTTCGCCCGGCCTGGCAAAATTGTGGATCAGGTCGTTATCGAGTTCGCCCAGGATCGAGTGACCGAATACCGGGCCGGTGATCTCGCTGATCGTGTTGTCGAGCGAGAGATAGGCATATTTCGGCGAGCGCAGGACCGTCGTCTTGTATCCGGGCGTGTAGGCCGGCGGATGCCACAGCCGATCGCGCTGGAAGAACGAGCCGGTCTCGGGTTTCTGGTTCGAACTCATGCTATTCCCGTTTTCCTTCCGAGGCCTTCATTTCGGCGAGCGTCTGCTTGACCACCTTGATGGCATGGTTGGCGGCGGGGATGCCGGCGTATATGCCGACATGCAGCATCACCTCGCGGATATCCTCCGGGCTTGCTCCGGTATTCGCCGTTGCGCGCGTATGAAGGGCTAGCTCATCCCACTGGCCGAGCGCGGCAAGCAGCGCCAGCGTCACCATCGAACGCTCGCGCTTCGTAATGTTCGGCCGGGACCAGACTTGCCCCCAGGCTGATTCCGTGAGCAGATTCTGGAACGGCTCGTCGAATTCGGTCTTGGCGCCTTGCGTCCGGTCGACATAAGCGGCGCCGAGCACCGAGCGGCGCGTCGCCAGGCCTTGGGCATACCAGTCCTTCGGTGCGGCGTTCTTTTCGGTCATCTTCCTCTTCCCTCAATCAGAACGGCAGGCCGACATAGTTTTCCGCAAGCGAGATCGACGCCGCCCGCGAGTGGACCAGATAGTCGAGTTCCGCCTCCTGGATACGCTGTCCGAACGCTCCCGTCTCGGGGAACAGATGCAGCGTCGTGGTCATCCACCAGGAGAAGCGCTCGGCCTTCCATACGCGCGCCAGCGCCTTCTGCGAATAGGCGTCGATGCCGGCCGCCGATTTCTCGGCATAATATTCCCGAAGTCCGTCGAAGAGATAGCGCACGTCGCCGGCCGCCAGGTTGAGCCCCTTGGCGCCGGTCGGCGGCACGATATGGGCCGCATCGCCGGCGAGAAAGAGCCGTCCGAACCGCATCGGCTCGGCCACGAAGGAGCGCAGCGGCGCGATCGACTTCTCGAAGGAATTTCCGGTCTTCATCCGTTGCGCGACATCGTCGGGGAGCCGCCTGCGGATCTCATCCCAGAAGCGCTCGTCCGGCCAATCCTCGACCCTGTCGTCGAGCGGGCACTGCACATAGTAGCGGCTGCGCGTCGTCGAGCGCATGGAACAGAGCGCGAAGCCGCGTTTGTGGTTGCAGTAGATCAGTTCGTGGCTGACCGGCGGCACGTCGACCAGTATGCCGAGCCAGCCGAACGGATAGGTGCGCTCGAACAGCTTCGTGGCGCCTTCCGGCACGGAGCGCCGGCTGACGCCGTGATAGCCGTCGCAGCCTGCGATGAAGTCGCAGTCGATGCGGTGCATCACGCCGTCTTTCTTGTAGGTGACGTAGGGCGCGTTCCCGTTGAAATCATGCGGCGTCACATCGGCCGCTTCGTAGACCGACGGCGCGCCTGCCGCCTCACGTGCATCCATCAGGTCGTGGGTGAGCTCCGTCTGGCCGTAGACCATGACGCGCTTGCCGCCGGTCAGCCCGAACAGATCGATGCGGTGATGCTTGCCGTCGAAGGCGACGTCGAAGCCGTCATGCGGCAGGCCCTCCCGACGCATGCGCTGCCCGGCGCCCGCCTCTTCGAGCATGGCCACCGTCCCCTCTTCCAGCACCCCTGCGCGCACGCGCGAAAGCACGTGCTCCTTGCTCGTCCGCTCGAGGATGACGTTCTCGATGCCGGCATTGGCCAGCAATTGCCCGAGAAGAAGGCCAGCCGGTCCCGAGCCGATAATGGCGACCTGTGTGCGCACCGATCCTCCCCTCGATCCCGGTCGCATGCTCCTTCGGCAGGCGCTTCCGCGCAATGGACAATGATCTCAATAAATTGGATTATCCGCTCATTGCGAGGATGAATTGTCGATGAACGCTCCTGTTCCGACCTATCGGCTCTATGGCGAAGACAAGCATGAAGCAGCTGATTTCTGGCTGCATTTCGAGGAACTTCCGGTCCGCAGCCGGCCCTATCGCTGGGAAATAGGCCGGCACCGTCATGGCGGCTTCTTTCAAATTTTTACCATTTTGGCAGGCGGCGGCGAACTGCTCGGCGAGGCTGCCCCGCAGCATTTCCAGGCGCCCTGCCTGATCTTCATTCCCGCCGGCGCCGTCCACGGCTTCCGTTTCGAGCATGAGAGTGACGGCACCGTGCTTACCGTGCGCGGAGACAGGCTCGAGGAGGCAGCCCGCGCCGACCGACGCTTCGCTCCGTTCTTTCTCGAACGGCGAATTCAGGCCCTGGACGGCGACGACGAGCATATCGGCGGTCTGCGCAGCGCGCTGGAGCGCGTTCGCCAGGAACTTTCCGGCAACGAAGCCGGCCGCATGACGCTGATCTCGTCGCTTTTGACCGAAATCCTGATCTATCTTGCCCGGGCGAGCGCTCCGGGCCTTTCCGATCCAAACTGGACGGAAGGCCGGGACACGGCACGAATGCAATCGCTCGACGAGTTGATCGAAACCCATCTGCGGGAGCACCGCCCAATCGCCTTCTATGCTGGCAGGCTCGGCCTCTCGCCGACCCATCTCAACCGGCTTTGCCGGCTGCGTTTCGGCGAAAGCGTGCAGGCCCTGATCGACCGCAAGCTCGTTGCGGCGGCCAAACGCGAGTTGGTGTTCTCGCGCTTCCCCGTCCAGACGGTCGCCTTCTCGCTGGGATTTTCCGATCCGGCCTATTTCAACCGGTATTTCCGGAAGAAGACCGGCATGACGCCGGGCCGCTACCGGGCAGCCCAGAGGGAGAGGTCGATCGGCTGATGGCGGGGGCCCGTAGTTTGCCTCTCCATATGCGCACCGCACTCCCCGCCTTTCGGCCGGATCCTCCGTTGAGGCGAGGAAAGCGCCGGCCTCGCCGCTTTCCTCCGTCGAGGCGGCGGTGGCTCGAAGGGCCGGTGACTATTTGAATTTGCAGATGACCAAGCCGTGTGGACAGTTGGATTTGAAGACATTCACACACAGGCCGTCATTCCGGGGGCCGGGGGGGGGCCCCCCCCCCCCACCACCCACCAGGGGGAATAAAAAAAAAGAGAAAGCAAAAA
>JBQCFH010000385.1:0-4097 GCA_051959385.1 Rhizobiaceae bacterium
GTGGTCATCGTTCCGAACGTGGAACGCGAGCAACAGATGTACCTGTTCCGACGCGTGCTCGACTATTTCTCCGCATTGAACGATCTGCCGATCAACAAGCTGGTCGAGATTCTCGAAGACGGGTCGATCCATGTCCGCGACTGGACAAGCGAGGATCACGACATCGGGCACATCCATTCGCCTTCATGGGGCAATCGCTAGCCGGGTTCCGCTCCACAACCGCCTGGGCTGGTGTTTGAACCAGAGCGCGGGGCGCTACCCTCACCTGCGCCGGCGTTTCTTCGTGAGCAATGCGACGGCCTCGACATGCGGGGACCACAGGAACTGGTCGATAGGCACCACGCGCTGAAGAGCGTAGCCGCCTTCGATCAGGATCGAGAGATCGCGCGCCAGCGTCGCCGGATTGCAGGAGACGGCCGCGACCAGCGGCACGTCCGATTTGGCGATCTGCCTCGCCTGCGCCTCGGCGCCGGCGCGCGGCGGATCGAAGACGAGGCCGCCAAACGCGTTCAGTTCCTTCGCCGTCACCGGCCGGACAAAGAGGTCGCGCTGCTCGATCGTCACATGGTTAAGGCCAGTGGCGAAGCGGAAACCGCGATCGAGCGCGGCAAGCGATGCGGCGTCGGCCTCGACCGCATGGACTTCCGCGCCCCTGGCCAGGCGCAGGGCGAAGGCTCCCGCGCCGGAAAAGAGATCGGCGACCCGCTTTGCCCCGGAGAGGTGCGCCAAGACGAGATCCGCCATGACCTGCTCGGCGCCGGCAACTGCCTGCAGGAAGGCGCCGGGCGGCGGCGTGACGGACACACCCCCGAACGTCACGACCGGCTTGCGTGGCTCGATGAGGATCTCGCCGTCCACCGAGAGCCGGGCGAAGCCGGCGCGAAGTGCGAAATCGGAGACCGCGTTGCGCGTCCTTTCGGCGAGCTTGCCGGAGCCATGGGCGGCGACGTCCAGACCCGAAGCCGTCACGGTCACCGTCAGCCGGAAGGCCTTGTCGGTGTTGCACAACATGCTGGCCAGCGCGCGCAGCGGTTCCAGCGCGGCCACCATCTCGGGCCGGGCGATAGGGCATTCCACAATGTTGATGATCGTGTGCGACAGTTCGCGGTTGTAGCCGAGCAGCATGCCGGCCTCGGTACGCCGCGCCGACAGGGTCACACGGCGCCGTTCCTCCGGGGCGCACGGCACCAGCGGCTCGACGTCCGCTGTGACGCCGCGCGAGCGCAGCGCCTCGACGAGGCGGCCGCGCTTCCATTCGCGGTAGGAGCCCTCTTCCATGTGCTGCAGCGCGCAGCCGCCGCACTCGCCGAAATGCCGGCAGGGCGGCTCGACCCTGAGCGGCGAGGCTTCGATCACGGCAAGAATGTCGGCGCGGTCGCCCTTCCGCGAAGCGGTGACCCGCTCGCCCGGCAGGGTGAAAGGAACATAGACCGGGCCGTTTTCGGTCGCTGCGATGCCGTCACCCTGCGCGCCGAGGCGCTCGATGCGAAATTCAGAACTCATCGATCCTTCATTCCCGCCAGCAGGTACTCGCGGTTGCCGTCGCCGCCCTCGATCGGCGACGGAACGAGGCCGATCGCACACCAGCCCGGCCGGCCGCCGAACCAGTCGCGCAGCTCTCTGGCTATCCGCTCGCCTTCCGCCGGATCGCGCAGGACGCCGCCCTTGCCGATCGCGGCGCGGCCGGCCTCGAATTGCGGCTTGACGAGAAAGACCGCGCGGGCGCCGGGCGCGGCCAGTTGCAGCGCCGGCGGCAGCGCCAGCTTCAGCGAGATGAAACTCAGATCGGCCGTCAGGAAATCCGGAGCGCGTTCGCCAAGGTCGCTTTCCCGAAGGTCGCGGACGTTCAATCCTTCGATGCTCGTTAGCCGGGGATCGGCTGCGATCCGTTCGTGCAGCTGCCCATGGCCGACATCGACCGCGGTGACATGACGGGCTTCGCGTTCCAGAAGCACCTGGGTGAAGCCGCCGGTGGAGGCGCCGAGGTCGAGCGCATCGGCGCCCACGGGGTCGAGGCCGAAGGCATCGAGCGCTGCGATCAGCTTCAGCGCGGCGCGCGAGACATATTCTCGCGCCGGGTCGTCGACCGAGATTTCCGCGTCCGGCGAGACGCCCTGCCCCGGCTTGACGGCCGGCATGCCGTCGACATGCACCGTTCCGCGCGCGATGGCGTCGCGGGCGCGCGAACGGCTGGCGAAGAGGCCGCGCGCGACGAGCAGTTCGTCGAGGCGTTTGCGGTTTGTGTCGAGACGGTCAGGCGGCATCCGCCTTCATTGGCGAAGGCCGATATCGTTGGCAAGCCGCCAGGGCCTACTCGATCACCTGGAAATAAGGTTCGGCGCTGACCGGCAGGGATTGCAGGGTGCGGATGGACGGACTTTCGGAAACCTGCTCCGCCGCCGGGAAAACCAGGACCTTGTCATAGGGAAGCGTGCCGCGGATCTCGCCGATCTTCGCGGCGACGATGCGTTTCACCTGCGCTTCCAGCTGACGGTCGTAATGGTCGCCGGCGACGGCCGGCGAGACGAGCGCCGCCAGCATGGCGGCCGCAAGAACAAGCTTCATTTCCCCTGCTCCGATAGCAATCCCAACGCCGGAAAGCCTAGCGAAGCCGGCCTAAGATTCGGCCAAGAGACAGGGTAAGCGAAACGCGAAAATCGAGCGTGAACAGAACGTTAGCGGGGAATGCGTCAATGGCGAGTCGATCAGAGATGTCATCCCGGTTTCCGGTGAGCGCGAAGCGCTTGACCGTAAGACCGGATCCATTCCGTGAGATCACCGAAGTACGATCGGTTCGTCTTGTCGATCGCCGTTCACTTCCGTCGGTCGTGGGATGTCACGGAATAGGTTGCGGTCTTGTGTCCGCTCGCTACGCTCCGGCCACAAACCGGAATGACGCGCGATTGCGCCGAAACCGCTTACGCCCGGATCGCCGCCGTGCCTTGCCCGAGCGCGGAAAAGACGGCGCGCACGATGCCGGTCGAGTCCAGCCCCGCTCCGGCGATCATGGTTTCCGGCTTCGCCTGTTCGGTGAAAATGTCGGGCATGATCAGCGGCCGGACCTTGAGCCCGGTTTCGAGCAGGCCATTGCGGGCGAGGAAGTGCAGCACGTGGCTGGCGAAGCCGCCGATCGCGCCCTCTTCCACGATGACCAGCACCTCATGCTCGCGCGCCAGACGGGCAACGAGGTCCTCGTCCAGCGGCTTGGCGAAGCGCGCGTCGGCAACGGTGGTGGAAAGGCCGGCGGCATCCAACTCCTCCGCGGCGAGCAGGCAATCAGCGAGCCGCGTGCCAAGGGAAAGCAGCGCCACCTTCGTGCCTTCGCGGATGATCCGTCCCCGGCCGATCTCCAGCACCGAGCCGCGCTCCGGCATCTCGACGCCGACGCCGTTGCCGCGCGGATAGCGGAAGGAGATCGGGTCTTCGTCATAGGCGGCGGCCGTGCGCACCATGTGCTTCAGCTCCGCCTCGTCGGCGGCGGCCATGACGACGAAGCCGGGCAGTGTCGCGAGATAGGTCGTGTCGAAGGCGCCGCAATGGGTGGGGCCGTCGGCGCCGACATAGCCGGCGCGGTCGATCGGAAAGCGCACCGGCAGCCTCTGGATCGCCACGTCGTGCACGACCTGGTCGTAGGCGCGCTGCAGGAAGGTCGAATAGATGGCGGCGAACGGCTTGAAGCCCTCGGTCGCGAGCCCGGCTGCAAACGTCACCGCATGCTGCTCGGCGATGCCGACATCGAAGGTCCGCTTCGGGAACGCCTTGCCGAAGAAATCGAGGCCGGTGCCGGACGGCATCGCCGCGGTCACAGCGACGATCTTCTCGTCCTCTTGGGCCTCACGGACCAGGCTTTCGGCGAAAACCTTCGTATAGCTCGGCGCGTTCGCCGGCGCCTTGGCTTGCGCGCCGGTGATCACGTCGAATTTGTTGACCCCGTGATACTTGTCGGCGGCGGCTTCCGCCGGTGCGTAGCCCTTGCCCTTCTGCGTGATCACATGGATCAGCACCGGACCGTCGCCGTGGTCGCGGACATTCCTCAAGACCGGGATCAAATGCTCGAGGTTGTGACCGTCGATCGGGCCGATATGGTAGAAGCCGAG
>JBQCFH010000386.1:0-3580 GCA_051959385.1 Rhizobiaceae bacterium
ACCGCTCTTGGTCTCGCAGATGACGCCCTTGATCGTGCCGTCCTCGACGATGGGCTTGGAGAACCAGGAATGCAGGCGAAGGTTGACCCCAGCCTCCGACACCATGTCGTTGGCGGCGCGCTTGTAGCCGTCGGGGTCGAAAGCCGACGCGTAGCAGACCGGCTGCGGCTTCTGGTGCGAATGGAAATTGTAGCAGCCCCACCGCGCCCATTGCCGGAACTTGGCGCTATCGGAGATCCAGTCCTCTTCCGGCGGGGTGACGCAGAGACCGAGCTTCGTCATCCGGTCGATGATTTCGCTGCACAGCCCGCGCACGGTCACTTCCGGGCCGTCGCACATGTCGTCGAGCACCAGCACCATGCCGCCGGATGCAAGGCCTCCGAGATAGGGGTAGCGCTCGAGCAGCGTCACCGACAGCCCGTTGCGCGCGCCCGCCACCGCGGCGGATATGCCGGCCGGCCCGCCGCCGACCACGACGAGATCGCTCAATGCGACGACGGGGACCTGACCGCCCGGCTCGGTGACGTAGTTAGGGGTTGTCATTTCATGACCTCCAGAAAAATCCGCGTATACGGTTGTCGATCAGGCCGTCTCGGCGACATTCCACTTGAGGCTCAAGCGTTCCGCCCAGGAGATGATGCCGAAGAACAGGGCGGAGAAGCAGGAGCCGACCACGATGGTCGCGTAGAGAAGCGGCGAGTCGAAATTGTAGGTTGCCTGGATGATGAGCGCCCCGATGCCGGTAGTGGAGCCAATCCACTCGCCGACGATGGCGCCGATCACCGAAGTGGCGGCAGCGATCTTCAGCGCCGAGAACAGGTAGGGCAGCGAGTTCTTGAGCCTGAGCTTGAAGAAGATCTCCGTCGGCGAGGCCGAGAGAATGCGCATAAGCTCCAGATGCTGCGGGTTCACGTTCCTCAAGCCGCGCGTCATGTTGACGAGCGTCGGGAAGAAGCAGATCAGCGCCGCGATCGCGACCTTCGCCGCCATGCCGTTGCCGAGCAGAAGCACAAGGATCGGCGCATAGGCCATGACCGGAACCGTGTGCACCATCACCGCGACCGGAAAGAAGGCTTCCTCCACGGTGCGCTGATAGACGAAGCTTGTGGCGATCAGGATCGCCGCGAGATTGCCGATCATGAAGCCCGAGAAGGCTTCGATGGCGGTCGGGCCGAGATTGGACATCAGGAGCCCGAACTTCTGCACGAACATCACCGCCACCGCGCTCGGCGCCGGCGCGATATAGGGCTTGATGTCGAAGACATGGACCGACACTTCCCAGACTATCAGTATCCCGACAGTGGCGATCACCGGCAGCAGCCGGCGGCGCCAGGCGAGATAGCGGCGGGTAGCCTCGAAACGCGCCTGGGCGGCATCGTCGTCATCGAAGGCTTTGGAAACAGGTGCGGCTTCTATGGCGGAGGCGGACATCAGCAGGTCTCCAGCACACGGCGCAGATGCGCGGCAAGTTCGATGAATTGCAGGCTTTCGCGCTGCTCGATGCGGCGCGGGTTCGGCAGCGGCACGGGCACGGTCTCGCGGACCCGTCCGGGGCGGGCGGCAAGAAGCAGGACCTTCTGCCCGAGGAAAGCCGCCTCGTAGATGGAATGGGTGACGAACAGGATCGTGGTGTCCGTTTCCTCCCAGATGTTCAGGAGCTCCTCGTTCAGCCGGTCGCGCGTGATCTCGTCCAGCGCGCCGAAGGGTTCGTCCATGAGAAGCAGCTTGGGGTCGTTGACGAGCGCCCGGGCAATCGAGACGCGCTGGCGCATGCCGCCGGAGAGTTCGTGCGGCAGGGCCTTTTCCCAGCCGGCGAGCCCGACCAGTTCCAGAAGCTCCTTTGGCGTGCGGCGGCTCCGCTTTTCGTTCTTGCCGCCGACCTCGAGCGGCAGCGCGACATTTTCAAGCGCCGTCCGCCAAGGCAACAGCGCCGCATCCTGGAAGACGAAGCCGATGTCGCGCCGCGCCCGCGCGGCGGAAGCCTCCCCGCCGAGTATTTTGACGCTGCCGGAGGTCGGCTGGATCAGGTCGGAGACGACCCTCAGAAGCGTGGACTTGCCGCAGCCGGACGGCCCGAGCAGCGTCATGAAGCCGCCGTTCGGCACCGTGAGGTCGATGTTCTCGAGCGCGGTGACGGTGCCGCGGTCCGTGGTGAAACGCACGGTGACGCGCGAGAGCTCGACGGCCGCCGCCATCGCGGCCGATTGGTCTTGCTTTCTTTCCAGGATGGCGGCTTCCATCATCCGTCTCCTCAGCCGATCTTCGGTCGCGAGTCTTTGGTCATGTCGAGGATCGCGGTCGTTGCGACGTTCTCGAGCTTGGGAGCGCCGGCGGAGAACTGGCCGAGATCGGCATAGGTCTTGATCTGCTCCTGCCAGACGGCCATGTCGAAGCTGCCCCAGCCATGCTCCTTGGTGCGCTCGTTGAACTCGTAGGAGAGCATGACGGGTGCGCCCGCCAGCTCGTCCTTCTTCACGAGGTTCGGGTATTCCGCGACGAGGAGATCGACGGCCTTTTCGGGATTGGCCTTGCAATAGGCCCAGCCCTTGCCGGCGGCGCGCAGGAAGGCGGCGAGCATTTCGGCCTTGTTCTTCAGCGTGTCCTGGGTGGCGTAATAGGGCAGGCCGTAGAGCTGGATGCCCTGGTCCCAGAGCCTCATCGTCACGTAATCCGGCCCGAGCATCTTGAGCTGGGTGATGCTTGTCGCCCAGCCGGTGAAGGCGTCCACCTGGCCGGTGACGAGCGGCGTGAAATCCGAGCCGACGATGACCTTCTCGACCTTGTCCTCGGGAATGTTGTTCTTCTTCAGGAGTGCGGTCAGCAGGATCTGGCCGGTCGCCTGGATGCCGATCTTCTTGCCGATCATGTCCTGCGGCGTCCTGATCGGGTTCTTCGCCAGCGAGAAGAAGGCGTAAGGATGCTGCTGGGCCCCGACTGCGAAGCAGGTGACGGGAATGCCATGCGAGGAGGCCAGCATCAGCGAGGGGCTCGACGAGACCTGCCCCACCTCGTAGCGGCCGGAAGCGACGATCGCCACGCCGTCGATGGCCGGACCGCCCGGCTGGATTACGAAATTGATCTTTTCTTCCTCGAAATAGCCGAGCCGCTTGGCCGCGACCTCGCCGATCTGGTTGCCGCCGGTGATCCAGCCGAGCTGCATGTTGACCGTCTGCGTGCCGCCGGCGGCCATGCCGCGGCTGGTCACGATCGTCGGCAGCGCAAGCGCGCCCGCCAGTCCGGCGCCGGCCTTCAGCACGCTTCGACGTGAAATCCCTGTGATGCTCATTTCAATCCTCCCGGTTTCCGTTCAAAATGGCCGGAGTTCCCTTCCGGCCGTGACAACCCGGCTGCGCCGGGTCGCATCTCAAAGCCAGCGGATGAGAACGTGGTCCGCGGACATCACGCTCTCTCCCCGCTGGTTGACGACATTCATGCTCTCGACGATCCGCCGCACGCCCTCGCGCTTCGGGTCCATCTCGCAACTGGTCACTTCGACATCGACGCTGATCGTGTCGCCGATGAAAACCGGCTTGCGATAGCGGACCCGGTCGTAGCCGTAGGAAATCCTCAGTCCCTTGGA
>JBQCFH010000387.1:0-3477 GCA_051959385.1 Rhizobiaceae bacterium
GCGCAAGGACGCTCGGCATCGCCCGCAACGACACCTACAATCTCTATCTCGCCTACTATCTCGGCCGCACCGCCTATGCCCGCGGCAATCGCGGCAGCGCGGAAGTCCAGCGCTATGCCCGCGCCACCGACGACATGGCCCGCAGCTACGCCGCCCAGCTTCAGGAATGCGGCAGGTAACGCATCGCGACTTCCGGTGGGCGCGATAGTGTCCGTCGAGGGGTGGAGAGCCGATAGGCAGGTTTGGGCAGCATAGCAGGCGAGCCGACGTCAAATCAACCCAACACGATCTAAAGCTCTGCGCCCTCGCGCTGATAGTCCTTCAATTTGGATGCTCCCCCTTGATAACGACATCACTACAGTAGCTTCATGCACAGGAGCAGATTCATTCGCCTGAAGTGCGGTTGTAAGTGCTTGTTCGGGTGCCATATCATCGGCAATGTGAGATATTATTCGCATTATTCGGATTCGATGGGGAGCGAATGCCGATACCTTCATTCACTATCGATGGTGTACTGCCGCCCTACGTTGGTCCCCACGGGCCAGGTGGCGCACTTGAGGACCTCAGCCCCTACGAAGTTTCGGCAATCGAGGTCGTTACCACGCTCGGAACCACACAGAATCGACAAGATATCCTGCGAAAATGGTTGAACCATCGAAGCCAGTTGCGTGCCGCCGGCATAACGCGGGGTTTTCAATGGCTTGATGGCAGCTTTCTGGAGCAAAAGGAGCCGAATGACCTGGACACGGTGTCGTTTGTTTATCGCCCTGCACATGCCATTCAGGTGGCGGATTGGAACGCCTTCGTTGGCGGGAACCTTCCCTTGTTTGATCGAGGTCAAGTGAAGCAGAATTTTCGGCTGGATGCTCTATTTATTGACCTACACGGCCACCCAGAAACCATCGTCGAAGTGGCCCGATACTACATGGGGCTGTTCTCTCATCGTAGAGGCGACGACCTCTGGAAGGGCATGTTAAAGGTTCGGTTGGAGAATGCGGCGAATGACACAGACGCACTTGCGATCCTGGGACCTGCCCCGGTTGTAGGAGGAACTGTCGCACCATGAGCGCGATCAGAAAGATTGAACGGGATTACGCCAAGGCGGACCGAGCAGCCGTCGTGGGCTTGCTTGATCGTATGACTGAGGGGGATGCGCTCACGCGGCTTGGTCTCGAATCAAGGCTTGCAGAGCTGAACACGAAAATAGCCGCCCAAGATCTGGAGCCTGAGACAACGCATGCGTCCGCGGCGCTGTTTTTCGGTGGGCGACCAGTGGTCGGGTCGCAGGGCGTCGAGGCTGAGTTCGGAACGGGTGCGGTTGCCACCTTCCAAGACTTGGTCTCCAAGGTCCTGGCGAAGAACACATCCGGGTTGGGAATAAAGGGACCGGTTGCGAACAAATCCGCTGCCACGATGCATATCACCAACATTGTGCGGGGTTCGTTCGGCTTTCTGTTGGAAGAGGTCCAGGATCAGGCACAGTTGGTGGACACCAATCTCAAGGAGGCCGTCGAGGAAGCTTCCGAACTGCTTGATATCTTTAGCGAGGCAGATGAGGAGCGTTTTCAGGCCACTGTGGCCGAAGTGGATCAGCGGATTCTCGCGACTGCACGCGCCTTCTTCGAATTGATGCGCCAACATGGAGCGACGCTCCGCATGGTTGCTGGAGAAAGCGAATTCCAGTTTGGCGCCGAGGCGGTCGCGCGCGGCGTGGAGCGGGCGAGCGGGACATCGATAGAGGAAGACGAGAAATCGCTAGAAGGCCAGCTTGCTGGTGTTCTTCCCGGCGCGCATCAGTTCGAGTTCCGTGTGGCGGACGGCGAAACCCTTAAAGGAAAAATTGATCCGGCATGGACAGCTGTCGACCTCGAAAGGTGGAATCGGGAACTCGTTGGCATTGACGCTACAATGAACGCTGCCGTGAAGCGTGTGCTTCGCCACGGCCAGGTTGCACGCGAAAATTATGTACTGAAGGATATAGTCCCCAAGATCGATCCTGCTCATGATAACCCTTAATATAACTCGGCGAGAGCTGACCGGAAAACTCAGTTAGCCGCACACGCAAAGGTCCACTTCCGGTATCACTCGAGACAGAAATTGACTGTCTCCTGAACGACGGCATTCGTGTCGCGAAAGTAGGTCATGGAGTGCCCGAAATGAGGGTCGAAAGCGGCCATTTAGACCATGGCTCCGGCCTATATCCGATTCCGGTCATCCAGCACGACGCGCGCCGCACCGGCCGAGGTGTCGGCCTCGCCGATCAGGTCGGCTCCCTCGACACCGGCATCTCCCGCCGACCAGCGCACCCGCGCGAAGATGTACCACTTCGCGCGCGGCACGCCCTTGAAGGTGAAGTTGCCGTCCGTGTCGCAGGTCGTGCGGCGCGTCACGGCATTGAAGCGTGGGTCGGTGGTTTCCGGCAGGACCGGATGCGCCTTCATCCTGGCGAGTTCGACCACCCGCTCGAAGGATCGCGTGTGCGGGAAGAGCAATACGGGCTGGCCGGTGCATAGGACCGTATCGCCCTGGTCGTGCAGGAGGGCCTGCCCCGTGATCGTCGCATCGCCGGGGCGCTCGTAGCGGCGGAACTCTGCATCCGAATAGGCGATCGCGAGCGGCCCGTTCGGGTCGGGCGGCGGCTCCGCCGTCGTGCAGGCTGAGAGGATCAACGTCACAGCGGCGCAGGAAGCCGCCAGCGCGACCTGCGGGAAATTTCTGCCGAGCACCATCGCCACCTATTGCGGGATGACATCCGCATAGGCGAAGCCGTCCCTTTCCACGATCTCGCCGACGGATGTAGCGATCGGTGCGGCGAAAATCGGGCCGGCGGTGACGACCGTATGGAATTCGCCGTTTTCTCCGCATGGGTCGATGCCGGCCGGGAGTTCGCGCAGGAAGTCGGTGGCGAAGCTGCGGCCGGCCAGGAAGCAGTCGAGACGCCTGGTGTCCACGCAGGCGATGCGCGCCTGCAGGCCGGATGCGACCATCTCGCCTGCGAGTTGACGCGTATCGCGGCCCCACAGCGGAAAGAGCGCCTGCATCCCCGCCGCTTCCATCTGCTTCAGCCGATAGGCGCGGATATCCTCGAGGAACAGGTCGCCATAGACGGTATGCCGGACGCCCTCGGCCTTGAGCCTGTCGAAGGCCTCCTCCATCCGTGCTTCGTAGATGGCGTTCGGACAAGGGCTCGGCAGCATCACTTTGATCGCCGGCAGCCGGAGGGCCTCGATCTGGCGGTCGAGCAGCGCATGGCGGACGCCGTGCATCTGCACGCGGTCGGTGGCCTCGTTGATCGCGGTCAGCACGCCGATGACATCCGCCAGCCCAAGCCGTCGGACCTCATGCAGCGCGAAGGCGGCGTCCTTGCCGGAACTCCAGGACAGGAATGCCTTGGGCCGCTCCGGCATAGGCGCTAGCGCGGCCTTCTGCCGAAGACCCGGATGTACTCCGCCTCGCCGCCCTTCGCCAGCGCCTTCG
>JBQCFH010000388.1:0-8172 GCA_051959385.1 Rhizobiaceae bacterium
ATCGTGCCGATAGATGTTCCCGGAGCCGGCAATCTGGCGCCAGGGGACCGCCGCGTGGCGAGCCTTCAACTCGTCCGGCAGGCGGCGTGAAGCTTCCGAGATGATCTCCAGGCAACGGGTCACCGCGTAAAGCGTGCGTTCGTCCGTCGCGAATGCCTCAAAGGAAAGGTCCTGTACGAAACGACGCGCCAAAGCGGCGTTGTACGCGATTGCTCTCAGAATGCGGACAGTATCCCTAGAAGGCATAGACTATGTCGGTCAGAACGGCGGGCCTCACATAGGGCTTCAGGCCTTCCTTGTTTACGATGTCCACCGGCCCCTCGAACAGGCTCGCGACATATTCCTTCAAATCGACATAGTCGAACACGCTAAGGCGCGCCTCCGGATCGAGATCGATCATGATGTCGATGTCGCTGCCCGGATGTTCTTCCCCGCGCGAAACCGAGCCGAACAGGCCGGCATGCGCCACGCCGTGCCGGTTTAGGGCTTCCTTGTGCTGCCTTAGCGTCTCGATTACGGTTTCACGGTTCATGTGGCTAGAATAGGTGCAGTTCGGCCCATCTTCAATTTGTCGGCTCTAGCCGTGGTTGAAGACGATCGTCTTGGTCGCCGACATGTCGTAGAGCGCCTCGAAGCCCTTCTCGCGGCCATGGCCGGATTTCTTGAAGCCGCCGAAAGGCAGTTCGATGCCGCCGCCGGCGCCGTAGCCGTTGACGAAAACCTGGCCGGCGCGGACCTTCTTGGCGACGCGGTGCTGGCGCGCGCCGTCCTTCGTCCAGACGCCGGCGACCAGCCCGTATTCCGTGCTGTTGGCGAGCCGGATCGCATCCGCCTCGTCCTCGAAGGGGAACAGCGAGAGCACCGGTCCGAACACCTCTTCCTGCGCGATCGCGGCGTCGGGATCGACCGCGCCGAACAGCGCCGGCCGCACATACCAGCCACCCGAGGGCGCGGCCGGATCGACCGAGCCTTCCGCCAGAACGGCGACGCCGGCTTCGCGCGCGGCCGCCACATAGCCCTCGACGCGCTCCTTCTGCTTCGGGTTGATCATCGCGCCGAGATCACGGTCGGCGTCATGCGGCGCGGCCACGAGCTTCGCGAAGCGTTCGGCGAGCGCGCCCGCCACTTTCTCGTAGACCGGCTTCTCGATCAGGATGCGGCTGCCGGCTGAGCAGGTCTGGCCGCCATTCTGGATGATGGCGTTGACCAGCACCGGCAGCGCGGCCTCGATATCGGCATCGGCGAAGACGATCTGCGGCGACTTGCCGCCGAGTTCCATGGTGACGCCGCGATTGTTGATGGCGGCGGCCTGCTGGATCGCGGTGCCGGTCACCGGCGAGCCGGTGAAGGTGACGTAGTCGACGCCCGGATGCGCCGAGAGCGCCGCCCCGGCCTCGCGCCCGTAGCCGGTGACGACGTTGAGCACGCCCGCCGGAATGCCGGCTTCCAGCGCCAGCTCGGCGACGCGGATGGCCGTCAGCGAAGCATCCTCCGCCGGCTTGACGACCAGCGCGTTGCCCATGGCGAGCGCCGCACCGACGACGCGCGCGGTGATCTGCAGCGGATAATTCCACGGCACGATGCCGGCGACGACGCCGTGCGGCTCGCGCAAGGTCAGCGCCGTGTAGCCTTCCAGGAAGGGAATGGTGTCGCCATGGATCTTGTCGCCGGCGCCGCCATAGAATTCGTAGTAGCGCATGGTGGCGGTGACGTCGGCCTTTCCCTGGCGGATCGGCTTGCCGGCATCGCGCGATTCGAGCGCCGCAAGCTCCTCGCCGTTCTTCTCGACGAGCTGGAAAAGGCGGGTCAGGCAGCGGCCGCGCTCGACCGCCGGCATCCTCGACCACGGGCCTTCGTCGAAGGCGCGGCGCGCCGCCTTCACGGCGCGATCGACATCGGCCTTTCCGGAGGCCGGAATGGACGCGAACACCTTGCCGTCGGAGGGCGAAGCCACGTCGATGCGCTGGCCGGAAAGCGAGTCCGCCGGCTTGCCGTCGACGATTTGCATGAAGGCGAGGCCCTCGGCCACGGTCCGGGAAAGATGGGCGCCCATGGAGCGTTTCTCCTTGCTTCTGCCGCATGGCCGCACCAACTTGCCCCGCATGTGCGAAACACGCCGGACGGCCAGCGGCACCGTGAAACGCCTCCCCATTCGCCCTGTCAAGGCCACGACAGACCCTATGTCGCACTGGCGTCATTAAATCGATTAGATTATAGACACGGCATCGCTGCGGCGAGCGCCATGCAGATGGACAGATCATGACCAGCCAGACCATCCCCGTCGAGCCCTTCGATTTCGTCGTCTTCGGCGGCACCGGCGACCTCGCCGAGCGGAAGCTCCTGCCGGCGCTCTACCAGCGCCAGCTTGCCGGGCAATTTTCCGAGCCGACCCGCATCATCGGCGTCTCCCGCACGAAAATGTCCGACAAGGCCTATCGGGAGTTCGCCGAGAAGGCGATCACCGATCACGTCGACGCAAAGGAGATCGAGAAGAAGGAACTGGCGCGCTTCCTCGAGCGCCTGTCGTGGGTCGCCGCCGACGCCACTTCCGGCGACGGCTTCGACGAACTGAAGAAAGCGCTCGGCGACAGCGATTGCATCCGCGTCTTCTACATGGCGGTGGCGCCATCCATATTCGGCGAAATCGCCGCCAAGCTGAAATCGCACGGCCTGCTCACACCGAAATCGCGCATCGTCGTCGAGAAGCCGATCGGGCGCGATCTCGCCTCGGCAAAAGAGCTCAACGACGCCATCGGCAAGGTCTTCGACGAGCAGCAGATCTTCCGCATCGACCATTATCTCGGCAAGGAGACGGTGCAGAACCTGATGGTGCTGCGCTTCGGCAATGCGCTGTTCGAGCCGCTGTGGAACAACGCCCATATCGATCACGTGCAGATCACGGTGGCGGAAACGGTCGGGCTCGAGGGCCGCGCCGGCTATTACGACAAGGCGGGCGCGCTGCGCGACATGGTGCAGAACCATATGCTGCAGCTTCTCTGCCTGGTCGCCATGGAGCCGCCCTCCTCGATGGACGCGGACGCCGTGCGCGACGAGAAGCTGAAGATCCTGCGCTCGCTGAAGCATATCGAAAACGGCAACGCGCAGAAGAACACCGTGCGCGGCCAGTACCGCGCCGGCGCTTCGGCCGAGGGGCCTGTGAAGGGCTATCTCGAGGAACTGCGCAATAACGAGAGCAACACGGAAACTTTCGTCGCCATCAAGGCGCAGATCGAGAATTGGCGCTGGGCGGGCGTGCCCTTCTATCTCCGGACCGGCAAGCGGCTGGCGACGCGCGTCTCGGAGATCGTCATCGAGTTCAAGCCGATACCCCATTCGATCTTCGGCGAGAGCGCGGGGCGACCGATCGCCAACCAGCTCGTCATCCGCCTGCAGCCGGGCGAAGGCGTCAAGCAGTGGATCATGATCAAGGATCCGGGGCCGGGCGGGATGCGGCTCCGCCACGTGCCGCTCGACATGAGCTTCGCGCAGGCTTTCGAGGTGCGCAATCCGGATGCCTATGAGCGGCTCATCATGGATGTGGTGCGCGGCAACCAGACGCTGTTCATGCGCCGCGACGAGGTCGAGGCGGCGTGGAGCTGGATCGACACGATCCAGGCGGCCTGGGAAGACACGCACCAGGAGGCGCAGGGCTACACTGCCGGCACATGGGGCCCGTCGGCCTCCATCGCGCTCATCGAGCGCGACGGGCGGACATGGCACGAGAGCAATTGAGGCGGGCGGAGATGAGTCCGTTTCGTCTCACCCCCCTCTGTCCTGCCGGACATCTCCCCCTCAAGGGGGGAGATCGGCTGCCATTACGGCCTTCGCCAAATCAAGGCCGCAGAAGGATAGCGGAGGGTGCGGGCGGCTTGATCTCCCCCCTTGAGGGGGAGATGTCCGGCAGGACAGAGGGGGGTGCGAAGGAACGCCGCGTTCGATCGCATCTTTGCCATCTGCTTGCGAGGGCCACCTGATGCCCTGCCCTCGCCACTGGCACGAATTCGCGACCCCCGAGGCGCTGGCGAAGGCGCTCGCCGGCCGCATAGCGGAAGTGCTCACAGATGCCATCCAGGCGCGTGGCGAGGCGCTGCTGGCTGTGTCCGGCGGCACCACGCCCGTGCACCTGTTCGAGACGCTGTCGGAAATCGATTTCGACTGGCAGAGGGTAACGGTCACGCTGGTGGACGAGCGTTTCGTGCCGCCTACCTCCGACCGCTCGAACGAAGGGCTGGTCCGGCGTGACCTGTTGCGCGGCAAGGCGGCGTCGGCGAATTTCGCCGGCCTCTACCGCGACGCTCCGACCGTCGAGGAAGCCGCGAAGGAGGCCGAGGCGGCGCTTGCCTCCCTGCCCTACCCGTTCGACTTCGTCGTGCTCGGCATGGGGCCGGACGGCCATACGGCTTCCTTCTTTCCGGACGATCCCGATCTTTCGCGCCCGCTCGATCTTGCGGGCAGGCGCGTGGTCCTGCCCGTCCATGCGAAAAGCGCCGGCGAGCCGCGCCTGACCTTCTCGCTGCCGAAACTGATCGAGGCGCGGAACGTCGCGCTTCACATCGAAGGAACGGACAAGAAAGACACGCTGGAAAAGGCGCTTGGCGAGGGGCCGCGGCTGCCCATCCGCGCCGTCTTCGACGCTGCCAGGGAGCCGGTTGAAATCTACTGGGCGCCGAAGCCCGGCGAGAAGGGCTGAGCCGCAACATCAATCGCCAGGGCGGGAGGACCAGGGCGGAAAACGGAAGGACGACAATGAGCGCGCATCGGCAATTGATGGCCGTCACCGACCGCATCCGCGAGCGATCGAAAGTCTCGCGCGAAGCCTATCTGGAGCGCATCGCCGGCGCGGCCGGCGGCACCGTGAAACGCTCCGCGCTCTCCTGCGGCAACCTCGCCCACGGCTTCGCCGCCTGCGCTGCGCACGAGAAGGCGGCGCTTGCCGGCAGCGAGGTTCCCAATCTCGGCATCATCAGCGCCTATAACGACATGCTCTCGGCGCACCAGCCCTATGAGACATACCCGGCGCTGATCCGCGAGGCGGCGCGGGAGGCGGGCGGCGTGGCGCAGGTCGCGGGCGGCGTGCCGGCCATGTGCGACGGCGTCACGCAGGGCCGGCCCGGCATGGAACTTTCGCTCTTCTCGCGCGACGTGATCGCCATGGCCGCCGCGATCGGCCTCTCGCACGACATGTTCGACGCCGCACTCTTCCTCGGCATCTGCGACAAGATCGTGCCGGGCCTGGCGATCGCCGCGCTCTCCTTCGGCCACCTGCCGGCGGTGTTCATCCCGGCGGGGCCGATGCCGTCGGGCATCCCGAACGACGAGAAATCGGCGGTGCGCCAACTCTACGCCGAGGGCCGGGTCGGGCGGGCCGAACTGCTCGAAGCCGAAGCCAAATCCTATCACAGCCCCGGCACCTGCACCTTCTACGGCACCGCCAACTCCAACCAGATGCTGATGGAGATCATGGGGCTGCATACGCCGGGCGCCTCCTTCGTCAATCCGGGCACCAAGCTGCGCGACGCGCTGACGAAGGAAGCGGCGAAGCGCGCGCTTGCCATCACGCAGCTCGGCAACGCCTATACCCCGGTGGGGCGCATGATCGACGAGCGCTCGATCGTCAACGGCGTGGTGGGGCTCAACGCCACCGGCGGCTCGACCAACCACACGATCCACCTGATCGCGATCGCCGCGGCGGCCGGCATCCGGCTCACCTGGCAGGACATCTCCGACATTTCCGACATCGTGCCGCTGCTCGCCCGCATCTATCCGAACGGCATGGCCGACGTGAACCATTTCCAGGCGGCGGGCGGCATGGGCTTCCTCATCCGCGAACTGCTCGATGCGGGATTGCTGCACGAGGACGTGCAGACCGTCTGGGGCGAGGGCCTGCGCGCCTACGCCGTCGAGGCGAAGCTCGGGGCGGACGGCTCGGTCGTGCGCGAGCCGGCGCCGGAGAAGAGCCTGGACGAGAAGGTGCTGGCGCCGGTGCGGCAGGCGTTCCAGCCGACCGGCGGCATCCGCGTGCTTTCCGGCAATCTCGGCCACGCCATCATCAAGGTCTCGGCCGTCAAGCCGGAGCGGCGCATCGTCGAGGCGCCGGCCATCGTCTTCGACGACCAGGAGGAACTGCAGGACGCCTTCAAGGCCGGCAGGCTCAACCGCGATTTCGTCGCCATCATCCGCTTCCAGGGGCCGAAGGCGAACGGCATGCCGGAACTGCACCGGCTGACGCCGACGCTCGGCATTTTGCAGGACCGCGGATACAGGGTAGCGCTGGTGACGGACGGCCGCATGTCGGGCGCGTCGGGCAAGGTTCCCGCGGCGATCCATGTGACGCCGGAGGCTTGCGAAGGCGGCGCGATCGGCAAGGTCAAGGACGGCGACATGGTGCGGCTGGACGCGGAGGCGGGCACGCTGGAAGTGCTGGGCGACGCGGAAGCGTTCGCGGCGCGGCCGCGGCCGGTGAAGGACCTCTCCGCCAACGGCTTCGGCCATGGACGGGAACTCTTCGCCGCCTTCCGCGCCAATGTCGGGCGTGCCGATGCGGGCGCCAGCGTCTTCGCCTGAAAGGCCTTTGGAGGATTGCCGGACCCGAAACCGCTTTTGAGCGACGCTGTTGCACGAGCGAATTGTTCCGGCGGTCCGATTCGCCTATTCTGTCCAGGCAAGCTGGAAGGATCGCAGCGATGACAGCGCAGCTTCGAGTGCTCCGGACGGTCGCCGCGTCGGCCGCGCTTCTGCTGGCCGCATCCTCTGCATGGGCGGGCGAACAGAGCAAGCCGGGCGACGATACGCTTCCCGGCGTGAGGCCGCAAAAGCCGATCGCCAGCCGCGATACCGCCTACCCGCCGGAGCCCGAGCCGGAGAACGGCGATACCAACGGCACGACCTTCAATGTCGGCAGGATGCAGGTCAGCATCCACGGCTACATCAGCTACGCCGTCGGCTTCGGCAAGGCGATGCCCGGCAAGGGCAGCCGGAATAATTAGGCGCTCCGATTATGTGCGTCCTTCGAGGGTCGCTTCGCTCGCACCTCAGGATAAGGGGAGTTGGTGCTCGTCCCGACCTTTGGGCTCACATCTCCGCATAAGGGGAGTGTGCTCGTCCCTAACCTTCGGATTTACGTCTCAGGAGCGGGTAAGTCGCCTCCCGCGGTCCTCATCCTGAGGTGCGAGCGAAGCGAGCCTCGAAGGACGCACCACAATGGTCGCCGTCCACCTTGACTATGCCACCAGCCCTATGGCCGCGTCGGCGGCGTTCCTGATCGCCTGGATGTTCTTCCGATAGGCCGCCTCGCCGCCCCCGGTGAAAATCGCGGAGCCCGCGACCAGCGCCGTCGCGCCGGCCTTCGCCACCAGCGGCGCGGTATCGGGCGCAACGCCGCCATCGACCTCGATCTCGATCGGACGGCCGCCGATCAGCGCCTTCACCCGCGCGATCTTGTCCAACACGGCCGGGATGAAGGCCTGGCCGCCGAAGCCTGGATTGACCGTCATCAAAAGCACGAGATCGAGCCGGTCGAGCACATATTCGATGAGGCTCGGCGGCGTCGACGGATTGAGAGCCACGCCGGCCTTCTTGCCGAGATGTTTGATTGCCTGCAGCGAGCGGTCGAGATGCGGCCCCGCTTCGGCATGCACGGTGATGCGGTCGCAGCCGGCCTCGGCAAAGGCCGCGAGATAGGGATCGGCCGGCGCAATCATCAGATGACAATCGAAGGGCAGCTTGGTGCGGCCGCGGATCGACTTGATGACCGGCGGACCGAAGGTGATGTTGGGCACGAAATGCCCGTCCATCACGTCGAGATGGATCCAGTCGGCCCCGGCGGCGGCCACCGCCTCGACTTCCTCGCCAAGCCGGGAGAAGTCGGAGGAGAGAACGGACGGCGCGATGATGATGGGTTTTTTCATCGGGTCCTTTCCGGTGCCGAGGCTCGAGCCGGAAATTTCCTATCGGGATTTGTCGTGCGTGTCGACGGGACAAGCGCTGTATCAGTCGGCGTTCAATACCCCCTCTCCGCCTCGCTACGCTCGGCACCTCTCCCCCCGTTCCGGGTGGAGAGGACGGGCGGCGGGGGGCGGGCCCCCCCCCCAACCCCACACGGGGGGGGGGGGCGCCGGGTGCGGGGCGGGGAGGGGGGGTTTTAACACGCGATGTAAAAAACAATGGCCCGCG
>JBQCFH010000389.1:0-13427 GCA_051959385.1 Rhizobiaceae bacterium
GCCTCGGGGCCGGCGCCCGGACCCAGCCAGGATCAGATTGCCGCCGCGCGCTCGATGTCGGCGGGAGACCGCGCCCAGATGATCGAGGGAATGGTCGCGCGGCTCGACAGCGATCTGCGCAAGAACCCCGACAATCCGGAAGGCTGGCAACGGCTCGTTCGTTCCTACATGGTGCTGGGGAAGCAGGCCGACGCCGAGGACGCCCGAAAGCGCGGCGTTGCCGCCCTCGGGCCGGGCAGCCCGGCGGCGAAGGAACTCGACAGCTTCGCGGCCTCGCTCGGCCTGGCGCGGACGGAGTAGCGCCATGACCAGAAAGCAGAAGCGCCTTTCGGTGATCGCCGGCGCACTGTGCTTCCTCGGCGCGGCGACGGCGCTGACCTTCGTCGCGCTCGGCCAGAAGGCCTCCTATTTCTACATGCCGGCCGATCTCAAGGCGGCGACGGTCGAGCCCGGGCAGCGCATCCGCCTCGGCGGGCTCGTGGCCGAAGGCAGCGTCGTGCACGGGCAGGGCGCGGAGGTCACCTTCGGCGTCACGGACAAGAAGGACACGGTCAAGGTGACCTATACGGGCATCCTGCCCGACCTCTTCCGTGAGGGACAGGGCGTGGTGACGGAGGGAACATTCCGCCCCGACGGCGTTTTTGTCGCCGACAGCGTGCTCGCCAAGCACGACGAGCGCTATATGCCCAAGGAAGTCGCCGAAGGCCTGAAGGCCAAGGGCGTGTGGCAGCCGGACTGAGCGGAACATGGTCGAAACCGGGCACTTTGCACTCGTCCTCGCCTTTGCGCTGGCGCTGGTGCAGTCCGTCGTTCCGATTGCCGGCGCAAGGACGGGCGACGAGCGGCTGATGGCGGTCGCCGTGCCGACCGCGGTGGCCGGCTTCCTGTTGACCGCGCTCTCCTTCGCCGCCCTTGTCACGGCCTATGTGCAGTCGGATTTCTCGGTCGCCAATGTGTGGGAGAACTCGCATTCCCTGCAGCCGTTGCTCTACAAGATCACCGGAACCTGGGGAAACCACGAAGGCTCCATGCTTTTGTGGGTGCTGATCCTGACCCTGTTCGGCTGCCTTGTCGCGCTCTTCGGCCGCAATCTTCCGCCCTCGCTCAAGGCGACCGTACTTTCCGTCCAGGGCTGGATCGGAGCGGCGTTCTTCCTGTTCATCCTCACCACTTCCAATCCCTTCACCCGGCTCAATCCCGCGCCGATCGAGGGGCGCGAGCTCAATCCCGTCCTGCAGGACCTCGGGCTCGCGATCCACCCGCCGCTTCTCTATCTCGGCTATGTCGGCTTCTCGATCTCCTTCTCCTTCGCCGTCGCGGCGCTGATCGAAGGCCGGATCGACGCCGCCTGGGCGCGCTGGGTGAGGCCGTGGACGCTGCTCGCCTGGCTATGCCTGACCGGCGGCATCTCCATGGGCTCCTACTGGGCATACTATGAGCTCGGCTGGGGCGGCTTCTGGTTCTGGGATCCGGTCGAGAACGCTTCCTTCATGCCGTGGCTGGCGGGAACGGCGCTGCTTCATTCGGCGCTTGTCATGGAGAAGCGCTCGGCGCTGAAGATCTGGACGGTCCTGCTCGCCATCCTGACTTTCTCCTTCTCCCTGTTGGGCACGTTCCTCGTCCGCTCGGGCGTCCTCACTTCGGTGCACGCCTTCGCCACCGATCCGAGCCGCGGCATCTTCATCCTTTGCATCCTGATGCTGTTCATCGGCGGTTCGTTCGCGCTCTTCGCCTTCCGCGCCAATGCGCTGACGGCGGGCGGCCTCTTCCATCCGATCTCGCGGGAAGGCGCGCTCGTCCTCAACAATTTATTCCTGACCACGGCTGCCGCGACCGTGCTGATCGGCACGCTCTATCCCCTGATCATCGAAGCGTTGACGGGCGACCGCATTTCGGTCGGCGCGCCCTTCTTCGAGCTGACTTTCGTGCCGCTGATGGTGCCGCTGCTTTTCGCCGTGCCGTTCGGTCCCATGCTCGCCTGGAAACGCGGCGATCTCTACGCCGCCGGCCAGCGCCTGTTCGCGGCCTTCGCCGTGGCGGTCCTGATCGGATTGGCCGTGCTCGTCTTCGTCGACCGCAAGGCGGCGTTCGCCGCCCTCGGCATCGGCCTGGCGGCCTGGCTCTTCCTTGGCGCGCTGACCGATATCGTGCTGCGCTCCGGCATAGGAGCGGTCCCGGCAAGGATCGTGTGGCGGCGCCTCTCCGGCCTGCCGCGTTCGGTCTTCGGCACGGCGCTGGCGCATACCGGGCTCGCCCTGACCCTGCTCGGCATCGTCTCGGTCAGCACTTTTCAGGGCGAGAAGATCGTCGCCGTTAAGCCGGGCGACAATGTCACCGTCTCCGGATACACGCTGCATTTCGAGGGGATGAAGCCCGGCCAGGGCCCCAATTTCACCGAGAATCGCGGCGTCTTCGACATTACCGGACCGGCCGGCCAGCCGCTCGGCACGATCTCTTCCGCGAAGCGCTTCTTCCCCGCACGGCAGACCCCGACAACCGAGGCGGGCATCCGCACCTTCGGCGTCAGCCAGCTCTACGTGTCGCTGGGCGACCCCGACGCCAGCGGAGCCATGGTCGTCCGCGCCTGGTGGAAGCCTCTGGTGCTGTTGATCTGGCTGGGCGGCGTGGTGATGATGCTGGGCGGGGCCGTGTCGCTGCTCGACAGGCGGCTTCGCGTCGGCGCACCGTCGCGGCGCATCAGGGCAGTGGCCGAACTGGCGGAGAGACTGTCGTGAGACGCGCGCTGCAGGCGATCTGCCTGGCCGCTGCACTTGTAGCCACCTTTGGCGCGGCGCCGGCATGGGCGGTGCGGCCGGACGAAATGCTGTCCGACCCGGCGCTCGAGGCGCGGGCACGGGCGCTCTCGAAGGAACTCCGTTGTCTCGTCTGTCAGAACGAGTCGATCGACGATTCCAACGCCGATCTCGCCCATGATCTGCGCGTGCTCGTCCGCGACCGCATCAAGAAGGGCGACACGGACCAGGAGGCGCTGGATTATCTGGTCGCCCGCTATGGCGAATTCGTCCTGCTGAAGCCGCGCTTCGACCTCCGCAACGCCGCCCTCTGGGGCACGCCGCTCGTGCTGCTGCTCGCCGGCGGTCTTTTCATGGTCGCCGGCGCGCGCCGCCGGCGCAGGCTTCAGGTACAGCCCCTCTCGTCCGATGAGCGGATGGAGCTCGACGCTATCCTTTCCGAGGGGAAGCGGCCGCGGGACGATACCGACCACCCCGCCGCGGCCTCTTGATAATATTACGAAAGTTTCATTCGCCGGAAACGGCATCGTAATGTCGTGCGCCCTATCTGTCTGGCTAAGGATGCCGGTCCACCGCATCCGGCAGACAAAAGATGAGGACACGATAAAATGAGCAACCCGACACCTCCCCATACCCCTCTCCGCAGCCGTCTTATGGCCGCGGCCGCGGCGGTCGTGCTGACCGGCGCCGCCGGTTTCGCCGTCGTTTCCGATACCGCCCCGGTGCTGGCCGATCCGGTCTATGTCAAGACGACCCAGGCCATGCCGAGCTTCGCCGACGTGGTGGAGCAGGTGTCGCCCGCCGTGGTCAGCGTGCTGGTGAAGTCGCGCGTCGAGCCGGCCGGAACCGATGGTACGCAGTTCTTCTTCGGCGGTCCCGGCTTCGATCAATTGCCCGACGATTCGCCGCTGAAGCGCTTCTTCAAGGAATTCCGCGATCAGCAGGAGCATCGCCGCCACCACAATGACGATGGCGGCAAGCTGCGCCCGACCGCGCAGGGCTCCGGCTTCTTCATTTCCGAGGACGGCTACCTCGTCACCAACAACCACGTGGTCAAGGGCGGCGGCGCCTTCTCCGTCCGGATGGATGACGGCACCGAATACGACGCCAAGCTCGTCGGCACGGATCCGCGTACCGACCTCGCTGTGCTGAAGGTCGACGGCAAGGGCAAGAAGTTCACTTACGTCCAATGGGCCGACGATTCGAAGGTGCGCGTCGGCGACTGGGTGGTCGCGGTCGGCAATCCCTTCGGTCTTGGCGGCACGGTGACGGCCGGCATCGTTTCGGCGCGCGGCCGTGACATCGGCGCCGGCCCCTATGACGACTTCATCCAGATCGACGCCGCCGTCAACCACGGCAACTCCGGCGGGCCCGCCTTCAACATGAACGGCGAGGTCGTCGGCATCAACACCGCGATCTTCTCGCCTTCGGGCGGCAATGTCGGCATTGCCTTCGCCATCCCCGCGTCCACGGCCAAGGGCGTCGTCCAGGAGCTGATCAAGAAGGGCGAGGTCGATCGCGGCTGGCTGGGCGTGCAGATCCAGCCCGTCACCAAGGACATTGCCGAATCGCTCGGACGCTCCGACGAGAAGGGCGCGCTGGTCGCCGAGGCGCAGGACAACAGCCCGGCAAAGGCTGCCGGCATCAAGGCCGGCGACGTGATCACGGCGGTGGACGGCAAGACCGTCGACTCGCCGAAGGAACTGGCCCGCGTGATCGGTGAGGCGAACCCCGGCAAGTCCGTCGAGGTCCAGGTCTGGCGGAACGGCTCCGAAAAGACCTTCGATGTGAAGCTCGGCGAAATGCCGGCGCCAGACAAGATGGCCTCCGCCGACGATTCGAGCCAGCCGGACCACAGCAACAGCGCCGACACGCTCGACAAGTTCGGACTGACGGTTGCGCCGTCCGACAAGGGCAAGGGCCTTGTGGTGACCGATGTCGATCCCAACAGTGATGCCGCCGACCGCGGCATCCAGGCGGGCGATGTCATCGTGGCGGTGAACTCGAAGGACGTGAACTCCGCCTCCGATGTCGACCAGGCCGCTTCCGAGGCCGCCAAGGCCGGACGCAAGGCGGTCCTCTTGCAGATCATGCACGACGACAACAGCCGCTTCGTCGCGCTGCCGGTGGCCAAGGGGTGAGGTCAGGACCCCAGGATCGGATGCTTCCCCGGTCGGTTCGCCTCTGACACCCCCAACGGGCAGGCTCGGGGAAGCATTGGGATCGGCGTGTAATGTCCTTGCCGATCCAGCGGCAGCGGGTCCCATCGCCCGCTGCCGTTTTTGCGACGCCTCGACAACGGAGCCTCATAATGGTTACTCAGACAGTCGGTACCGGCGATTTGGCGCACAAGACGTCCATGAAGATTCTGGTTATCGAAGACGATCGGGAGGCGGCCGATTATCTCGAAAAGGCCTTCGCGGAGGCCGGGCACAACGCCCATCTCGCGCGCGACGGCGAGACGGGCTACACGCTTGCCCGCAATGGCGACTATGACGTGCTGATCGTCGACCGCATGCTGCCGCAGCGCGACGGGCTCTCCGTCATCGCCGGCCTGCGCGCGCACGGCAACGAGACGCCGGTCCTGATCCTTTCGGCGCTTGGCGAGGTGGACGATAGGGTGACCGGCCTGCGCGCCGGCGGCGACGACTACCTGACCAAGCCCTATGCCTTTTCCGAACTGCTCGCGCGCGTGGAGGTGCTGAACCGCCGCGCCGCCGGCAAGGACGTGGAGACCACCTACCGGGCCGGCGACCTCGAGCTCGACCGGCTTTCCCACACCGTCAAGCGGGCGGGCAAGGAGATCACGCTGCAGCCGCGCGAGTTCCGGCTGCTCGAATATCTGATGCGCCACGCAGGCCAGGTGGTGACCCGCACAATGCTCCTCGAGAATGTCTGGGACTATCATTTCGACCCGCAGACCAACGTCATCGACGTGCATGTCTCGCGGCTGAGAAGCAAGATCGAGAAGGGCTTCGACAAACCCGTTCTCCATACGATCCGCGGCGCGGGCTACATGCTGAAGGCGGGGTAGGCCGGTCATGAAGCCCCAGAGCAACGAACTCGGGTTAATTTCCGTTTCCTACCCCCTCTCCGCCTCGCTTTGCTCGGCACCTCTCCCCCACTTCGTGAGGGAGAGGATCCGGCTGGCCGTCGGCTCCTCGCCCATCCGCCACCCGCGAAGCGGGGGGAGGTGCCGAGCGAAGCGAGGCGGAGGGGGGCAACAACGCCGCATTAACCCGGATTCGTCGCTTTCCATGAAGCCCAAGGTGGGTTGAACATTCATGGCGACCCTGCGCGCCATCATGAAGACGACTGCGGCGCGGCTGTCGGCGCTTTATCTTCTTCTTTTCGCGATTTGCGCGACGCTCCTCGTCTTCTACATGACGTCGCTTTCCGTGCGCATGCTCGAAGCGCAGACCCGCGACACGATCAACGAGGACGTGCAGCGGCTGGCGGCAGGCTACGAGCGTGGCGGGCTGCAGCTTCTCGTGCGGGCAATCGGGCAGCGCTCCCGCCAGCCCGGCGCCAACCTCTATCTTATCGCCGACCCGAACGGCCGGATCCTCGCCGGCAACGTCGAAAGCCTGGATCCTGGGGTACTTTCCACCAGCGGATGGACCGAGCGGCCGTTTTCCTATGTCCGCTACGGCGAGGGGCCGGGAGACAAGGCGGTCCAGCCCGAGACGACCCGCGCCACCGAGCACCGGGCGATTGCCGTCGTCCTCAGGCTGCCCAACCAGCTCATCCTGCTCGTCGGGCGCGACCTGGGCGAGCCGGAGCGCTTCCGCCTGGTCATGCGCCGCTCGTTGATGTTCGCGCTCGGCACCATGGGGCTCGGCGCGCTCCTGATCTGGTATTTCGTCGGTCGCCGGGCGCTGAAGCGCATCGACAACATGTCGGACGCCAGCCGCCGCATCATGGGCGGCGATCTGACCGGCCGCCTGCCGGTGACCGGGGCGGGCGACGAGTTCGATCGGCTCGCCGAAAACCTCAACGGCATGCTCGGCCGCATCGCCGAGCTGAACGAGGGGCTGAAACAGGTTTCCGACAATATCGCCCACGATCTGAAGACGCCGCTCACCAGGCTGCGCAACCGCGCCGAGGCGGCGCTGGCCGGCAAGCGCAACACGGCCGAATACCGCGAGACCCTCGAGGCCACGATCGCAGAGTCCGACCAGCTCATCCGCACTTTCAATGCCATCCTGATGATCTCGCGTCTGGAGGCCGGCTACTCGGCCGAGTCGACGGTGCCGATCGATCTCGATACGATCGTGAAGGACGTGGTCGAGCTCTATGAGCCTCTTGCCGAGGAGATGGGCGTGAGTCTGGAAGCCGGCGCCGACGGCAAGCACAGGATCGTCGGGAACCGCGAATTGATCGGCCAGGCGCTTTCGAACGTCGTCGACAACGCCATCAAATATTCGGCGGGCTCCTGCGAGAACCCGGCTGTCACGGTCAAGGCTGAAAGCGTCGACGGCGAAATCCGGCTGACAGTGACCGACAACGGTCCCGGCATTCCGAAAGACGATCATGAGCGGGCGACCGAACGCTTCGTGCGGCTCGAGCAAAGCCGCTCGCAGCCGGGCTCCGGCCTCGGCCTGAGCCTGGCCAAGGCGGTCATGAAGTTTCATGGCGGCAGGCTCGATCTCTCCTCGGCCGAGCCCGGCTTGAGAGTGTCGATGTCGTTCCCGGCAAGCAAGGAAGCGAACTGATGGGGAAGGCCGCATCGTCTGCCGCGGATGGCGCGGCCTGGTTCGGCACGCCCGTCCGCGCCCTTGTCCCGCTCGATCCGGAAGGGGCGGCGAGCGAGATCGCCGAGCTTGCCGATGCCGCCCGCAGAAGCGGCTCGCCGCGGCTTGCTGCGCTTCTGTCCAAGCCCGGTCCCCTGACCGATTTCCTCGCAGCCGCCTTCGACCTCTCCTTCTTTCTGCGCGACTGCGTGCGCCGCCGGCCGGAAATGCTCGAGCGCCTCTTCGACGAACCGGTCGAACGCCGGCTTGGCTCGCTTATGGAAGAGATAGGGCAGGTCTCCTCGGCTCCCGACACGACCGAGCAGTCGCTGATGGCTTCGTTGCGCCGGTTGAAGATGGAGGCGCATTTCCTGATCGCGCTCGCCGATCTTTCCGGGACGGACCGCGCGGCGGAAACGGTCGGGAGGTTGAGCCGGCTCGCCGCGGCCTGCGTTGGCGCGGCGGTCGATTTCCTGCTGCGTGACGCGGACCGGCAGGGCAAGCTGAAGCTGCCGCATCCGGAACGGCCGGCGGAAGGTTCGGGCTGGATCGTCCTCGGCATGGGCAAGCTCGGCGCCGGCGAGCTCAATTTCTCCTCCGACATCGACCTTGTCGTCTTCTTCGATCCCTACGCGCCGGCGATCCAGGACCCGCTCGATGCGGCCGACCTTTTCGCTCGGCTGACGCGGCGGCTCGTGCGGATTCTCCAGGACCGCACCGGCGACGGCTACGTCTTCCGCACCGACCTGAGACTGAGGCCCGATCCCGGCTCGACCGCGCTAGCCATCTCGGTAGCGGCGGCGCTGCATTATTACGAAAGCCGCGGCCAGAACTGGGAACGCGCCGCCATGATCAAGGCGCGGCCCGTCGCCGGCGACATCAAGGCCGGCGAAGCCTTCCTCAAGGAACTGCAGCCCTACATCTGGCGCAAATATCTCGACTACGCCGCGATTGCCGACGTTCATTCCATCAAGCGGCAGATCCACGCCCACAAGGGCCATGGCGAGATCGCGGTGGCCGGCCACAACGTCAAGCTCGGGCGCGGCGGCATCCGCGAGATCGAGTTTTTCGTGCAGACGCAGCAGCTGATCGCCGGCGGCCGGTTCCCCGAACTGCGCGGTCGCGAGACCGTCCCGATGCTGAAGGAACTGGCGGCCCGGGGCTGGATCACGCCCGAGGCGCGCGATGCGCTGGTCCGGCAATACTGGTTCCTGCGCGATGTCGAGCACGCGATCCAGATGGTCGCCGACGAGCAGACGCACACGCTGCCCGACGATGACGAGGGGCTGGAGCGCATCGCCCATATGCTGGGCTTCGCCGACCGCGATGCCTTCTCGGCGGCCTTCCGCCAATCGCTCCAGGAGGTGGAGAGGCATTATGCGGCGTTGTTCGAAACGGCGCCGCAGCTTTCCGCCGGCGTCGGCAACCTGGTTTTCACCGGCGATGTCGACGATCCGGACACGCTGCAGACGCTCTCGCGGCTCGGCTTCGAGCGCCCGAGCGATATGTGCCGCGCCATTCGCGGCTGGCATTTCGGCCGCTACCGCGCAACCCAATCGGCCGAGGCCCGCGAGCGATTGACCGAGCTGACACCGGCGCTTTTGCAGGCGTTCGGCGAGACAAGGCGCGCCGACGAGGCGCTCATGCGTTTCGACGGTTTCCTCGCCGGCCTGCCCTCGGGCATACAGCTCTTCTCGCTGCTGCAATCCAATCCGGCGCTGTTGAAACTCCTGGCGACGATCATGGGCGCCGCGCCGCGGCTTGCCGCTATCATCACGCGCCGGGCGCATGTCTTCGACGGGCTGCTCGATCCCGGCCTGCTGAACGAGCTGCCGAACCGCGCCTATCTCGCCGCCCGGCTTTCGGCTCTGCTGGAAGGGACGCGCCAATATGAGGACACGCTCGATCGTCTGCGCATCTTCGCCGACGAGCAGAAATTCCTGATCGGGGTGCGGCTCCTGACCGGCGCGATCGACGCCCACCGTGCCGGCAACGCCTTTTCCGACCTTGCCGACCTGACGATCGGCGCGGCGCTCGACGCCGTTATCGGCGAGGTCGCCTTGCGCCACGGCAGGATCGCGGGCGGAACGGTGGCGATCCTCGGCATGGGCAAGCTCGGCAGCCGCGAGCTCACCGCCGGATCGGATGTCGACCTGATCCTGCTCTACGACCACGACAGGGATGCGGAGGAGTCCGACGGCGAAAAGCCCCTGGCGCCATCACATTATTATGCGCGGCTCACGCAGCGCCTCATCGCCGCCGTTTCCGCGCCCACCGCGCAGGGTATCCTTTACGAACTCGACCTGCGGCTCCGTCCCTCCGGCAATAAGGGGCCGGTCGCCACGCATATCGATTCCTTCGTCAAGTACCAGCGCGAGCAGGCCTGGACCTGGGAGCACATGGCGCTGACCCGGGCGCGGCCCATCGCTGGCGACGAGGCCTTTCTCGCCCGCGTCGAGCGCGAGGTGCAGGCGGTGATCGCGCGCCCGCGCGATGCCGCCAAGCTCGCCAAGGATGCGCTCGAGATGCGCGCCCTGATCGACGAGGAAAAGCCGCCGCGCGACATCTGGGACCTGAAGCTCATCCCCGGCGGTCTGATCGACCTGGAGTTTATCGCGCAGGTGGCGATGCTCTCCGGAAAGGTAACCGGCTCGGAGCGCCCGACCGGGACCGCCGAGACCCTTTCAAGGCTGGCGCCGGACTATGCCGGCGCGCAAATCGTTCAGGAACTGTTCAGCTCGCATTCGCTCTACTCGACGCTGACACAGATCATCAGGCTGTGCCTGACCGGTCCGCTCGATCCGAACGACATTCCGCCGGGGCTCGTCGACCTACTCCTGCGGAATACCGACCTGCCGGAGCTCGGCGTGCTGGAGGCGCATATCAAGGAGACGTCGCGGCAGGTCCGCAAGGATTTCGACCTGCTGCTTCGTGGGAAGGCTCCATAGGCCGATGGGTTGCCGGACGCTTTCCGTTCGCATCGGGGGTAACGGTGCAACAGGAGAAGACCATGAGGAAATCTACCAGGCTCGCACTTGGTTTCGCCGCTCTCGCGGGAGCCATAGCGACCGCGGCATACGCCGCGGATGGTAACGGTGGCTGGGGCATGCGCGGCATGCATGGAAACATGCGGCTGCACAAGGCCGATGCCGACAAGAGCGGCGACATCACCTTCGACGAGTTCTCGGCGGCCATGAAGGGCCGCATGGAGAACGCCGACGCCAATCACGACGGCAAGGTCACGGTCGAGGAACTCGCCGCCTATCTCGAGAAGGCGCGTTTCGAGCGCATGGCCAAGCGCATGATCGCCCGCTTCGACACGAACGGCGACGGCCAGCTCACCGAGGACGAGGTCCAGGGCCGGCAGAAGAAGCTGTTCGCGCTCCTCGACAGAAACGACGACGGCAAGATCGAGAAGGACGAGATGCCTCGCGGCCACGGCCGTCATGGCGGCTGGCGCCATCACGGCGGTTGGGGCCATCAGGGCACCGACGGCGGCGACGTCGAGTAGGTCCCACACACAGTTTGGGCGTGAAGGGCAGGGGCCCCGGAGCATCCGCTCCGGGGCCCCTTTCGCAGGGGAAGTGGTGTCGGACGTATTCCGGTTACGCCGCCTGACGAACCGGGCGCTTTCCTTCCGGAATGCGGATGGAGACGATGGTACCAACCCCATCCGTGGACCGGATCTTCAGCGCCCCGCCGTGCAGTTCGGCGAGCGAGCGCGAGATCGCCAGGCCGAGCCCTGACCCGGCATGGCTCTTGGAGAACTGGTTCTGTACCTGCTCGAAGGGCCGGCCGAGCTTCTTCAGCGCCTCGCGCGGGATGCCGCAGCCATTGTCCTCGATCGTGACCACCATGGCGCCATAGGCCTTGCGCGCGCGCACCAGGATGCGCCCGCCTTCGCCGGTGAACTTCACTGCGTTCGATAGGAGATTGATCGTGATCTGCTTGATCGCGCGCCGGTCGGCGAAGAGCGTCATCGAATCCGCGATCCTGGTCTCCACCCTGATCGACTTCTGCGCCGCCTGCAGCGAAATGACCTTCACCGTCTCTGTGATCAGCGGGCAAAGGTCGATCTCCTCTCGATCGATGGAGAACTGACCGGCCTCGATCTTAGACATGTCGAGGATGTCGTTGATGACGCCGAGCAGGTAGCTGCCGGCGCCGTGGATGTCCTTCACATATTCTTCGTAGCGCGCCGAGCCCAGCGGCCCGAACAGGCTCTGCTGCATCAGCTCGGAGAAGCCGATGATGGCGTTGAGCGGCGTGCGAAGCTCGTGCGACATGTTGGCGAGGAACTCGGATTTCGCCCGGTTGGCGGCCTCGGCCCGCTCCGTCTCCTTGAGGTAGCTGCGGTTGAGAGCCGCCAGTTCCCGCGCGCGCTCCTCCTCCGCCTTGCGCGCGATGCTGAGGTCGTGGATGGTCGCCATCTGCCGCCGTTCGCTGTCGACCAGCTTTTCCTGGTGCTGCTTGAGCAGCGTGATGTCGCTGCCGACCGAGACGGTGCCGCCGTCGCGCGTGGTCAACTCGTTCACCTGCAGCCAGCGCCCGTCGGCGAGATGCCGTTCGAAGGTGATTGCGCCGCGCATGCCGCTCGCCAGCCGCCGCTCGGCGAGGAACGGCTTCATCCGCGCCTCGATCTCGATCCGTGAAGTGCCGGGCGCGACATCGCGGTCGGAAAGGCCGGCGTCCTGCTGGAACTTCGAGTTGCACATGACGAGGCGCTCGGCCGCGTCCCACAGCACGAACGATTCGGTGATGCTCTCGATGGCGGTGCGCAGGCGCTGGTCCGCCACTTCCGTCTGCCGCGCGAGGTGAAGCTGCTCCGTTACGTCCACGGCGATGCCGATCAGGTGCAGTTCCGATGCCTCCGGGTCGATGACCTGCGCGCGGGCGCGCATCCAGACCCAGCGTCCGTCCGCGTGGCGCATGCGGAAGACCTGGTCGATGTGGTCGGTCTCGCGCGAGACGATCTGGTTGGCGATCGAGAAGAGATCGCCGTCCTCCTCGTGGATGATCTCGGCCACCTCGCCGAAGGAGAGCATGGCCTCGCACGGCTTGTAGCCGAGCATGTCGTACATCGAGCGCGACCAGTACATGCGCCCGCGCGCCATGTCCCAGTCCCACAAGCCGCAGCGGCCGCGCACCAGCGCCAGATCGATGCGCTGGTGGGCCTGCAGATAGATCGCGTCGGCGGCCTCTGCACGCGCCACCTGACTGAAATAGGCATAGAGGATGACGAGCAGGATCGCCGTCGTCAGCACGTAGAGCGTTGCGTTGAGCGTGACCGTGCGCCGCCACTCGGTGAAGACGGTGCTGACCGGAACCAGTACGGCAGCCGAGCCCCTTTTGCCGTCGAGCCGGTCCATCGCCGCATACCAGTCCTCGCCGCCGATCCTCACCGACATCACGCCGGCCCGTTCCCCGAAAAGGAAAAGCGGCTGCCCGCCATAGACGAGCGCCTGCAGCGACTTGCCCAGCCAGCCCTGGGCGGAGGAAGTGACGGCTACGATGCGGAAGTCGCCGTCGGTCAGGGCAAGCACATAGCCGTCGCCGAAGGCGGCGAAGTCGGCCGTCTGGCGCACGAGGTCGCCATTGCCGCGGCCGCTCTTCTTCGGATCGTTGACCGAGGCCGCGCCGGCCAGCTGGCTGGCGGCGAGCGCTAGCGTCGCCTTGGTGTTGCGATCGATGCTGTCATGCGCGTTCATCAGCGCGATGAAGCGCGTGGCGGCGACAATGAGCAGGAAAAGCACGATCAGCGCCGGGATGGCGCGGCGCAGGAAGGGTTCGGCTGCCACGAGGCGCCGATAAGCCGGAGCGGCGATCATTCGAGCATTTCCTGCTAGGCCCAGGCCGGTCTTTCTTCCGCCTGTTCGCTTGGCAAAAAAGGCACCCCCGGGCGCGCCCCACGCGTCCGCCTTTGCCATTCCAGATGGCTCCC
>JBQCFH010000390.1:0-11927 GCA_051959385.1 Rhizobiaceae bacterium
CTAGTAATCCTCCGACCGCCGACAGGCGGCGCTAACGTTTGTCCAACCGGTCAAAATTTGCGTAGCACGAAAACGCAGGAAAGACCAAGCGTTGGCCGCACCGAAACAGGTTACAAGGGGAAGTCTTGGTCATGTCCAACCGGCTGAAAGTCACGCCGAACGATCTCAGCGCATTCTGGATGCCGTTCACGGCAAACCGGCAGTTCAAGCAGGCGCCGCGCATGTTCGTGTCGGCCAAGGATATGCATTACACCACCAGCGACGGCCGCAAGGTGCTCGACGGCACCGCTGGCCTGTGGTGCGTGAACGCCGGCCACTGCCGGCCGAAGATCACCGAAGCGATCCAGCAACAGGCTGCCGAACTCGACTATGCGCCGGCCTTCCAGATGGGCCATCCCATTGTCTTCGAGCTGGCGAACCGGCTCGTCGACATCGCGCCGAAGGGCATGGACCATGTCTTCTTCACCAATTCCGGTTCGGAATCGGTCGAGACCGCGCTGAAGATGGCGATCGCCTATCACCGTGTCAGGGGCGAGGGCTCGCGCACTCGTCTGATCGGCCGCGAGCGCGGCTATCACGGCGTCAATTTCGGCGGTATCTCGGTCGGGGGCATTGTCTCCAACCGCAAGATGTTCGGTACGCTCCTGACTGGCGTCGACCATCTGCCGCACACGCATCTGCCGCAGAAGAATGCATTTTCGCGCGGCGTCCCGGAACATGGCGCGGAGCTTGCCGACGAGCTGGAGCGCATCGTCGCGCTGCATGACGCCTCGACCATCGCGGCCGTGATCGTCGAACCGGTCGCCGGCTCGACCGGCGTGCTCATCCCGCCGAAGGGCTACCTGAAGCGGCTGCGCGAAATCTGCGACAAGCACGGCATCCTGCTCATCTTCGACGAGGTCATCACCGGCTTTGGCCGCCTCGGTGTGCCTTTCTCGTCGGACTACTTCGGCGTCATCCCGGACATCATCACGACCGCAAAGGGCGTGACCAACGGCACGATCCCGATGGGCGCGGTGTTCGTGAGGAAGGAAATCCACGACGCCTTCATGAACGGTCCGGAGCACCTGATCGAGTTCATGCACGGCTACACCTATTCCGGCAATCCGGTGGCCTCGGCGGCTGGCATCGCGACTCTCGACACTTACAAGGAAGAGGGGCTCTTGAACCGGGGGGCGGAACTCGAGGGATATTTCGAGGATGCGCTGCATTCGCTGAAGGACGCGCCGCATGTCATCGATATCCGCAACATCGGCCTGGTTGGCGCCATCGAGCTCGAGCCGATCCCGGGCGAGCCGACCAAGCGGGCCTTCTCGGCCTTTGTCAAAGCGTTCGAGAATGGCTGCCTGATCCGCACGACCGGCGACATCATCGCGCTGTCGCCGCCGCTGATGATCACCAAGGGCCAGATCGACGAGCTGATCGACCACGTGCGGAACGTTCTGCAACAGGTGGAGTAGGCCCATTTCCAGACCGCAAGCCACGCACGAGGTCCTTGTCGACGACGAGCGGGTGCGCGTCACCCGCTGGGACTTCGTGCCTGGCGCGGAAACAGGCTGGCACCGTCACGAACTCGACTACGTGGTGACGCCGGTGACTGATTGCGCCTTTTTGCTGGAGGAACCCGGCGGGATGTCGCGGCGCGCCGATATGAAGGCCGGTGCGGCCTATCGGCGTGCCGCCGGCGTCGAGCACAACGTAGTGAACGGCGGCGCCGCGGCAATGTCATTCGTCGAAGTGGAATTGAAGAGTTAGGGCAGGAACTATGGCAGCTCCGGGCGAGAATCTTCGAATAAATCCGGATCGTTTGTGGGATTCGATCATGGAGATGGCGAAGATTGGCCCGGGCGTCGCCGGCGGCAACAATCGCCAGACCCTTACTGACGAGGACGGGGAGGGCCGGAAGCTCTTCAAGAAATGGTGCGAAGAAGCCGGGCTGGAGATGGGCCTCGACCAGATGGGCACCATGTTCGCCCGCCGCGAGGGGACCGACCCGGAGGCGCTGCCGGTGTTCGTCGGCTCGCATCTCGACACCCAGCCGACCGGCGGCAAGTATGACGGCGTGCTTGGTGTTCTCGGTGGCCTGGAGGTGGTCCGTACGCTGAACGATCTTGGCATCAAGACGAAGCATCCGATCGTCGTCGTCAACTGGACGAACGAAGAGGGCACCCGCTTCGCGCCGGCCATGCTGGCCTCCGGCGTGTTCGCCGGCGTCCATACGCTCGACTGGGCCTATGACCGGACCGATGCGAAGGGAAAGAAATTCGGCGACGAATTGAAGCGCATCGGCTGGCAGGGCGACGAAAAGGTCGGCGAGCGCAAGATGAAGGCGCTGTTCGAACTCCACATCGAGCAGGGGCCGATCCTCGAGGCGGAGGGGAAGGATATCGGCGTCGTCACGCACGGACAGGGCCTTTCCTGGACCCAACTCACCGTGACGGGCAAGGAGTCGCATACCGGCTCGACGCCGATGCCGATGCGCAAGAATGCCGGGCTCGGCATGGCGCGCATCCTCGAACTCGTCGACGAGATCGCCTGGTCGCACAAGCCTCACGCCGTCGGCGCCGCCGGCCATATCGACGTCCATCCCAACTCGCGCAACGTGATCCCCGGCAAGGCGGTCTTCACGGTCGATTTCCGCTCGCCCGACCTTGCCGTCATCCAGGACATGGAGAGACGGTTGGCCGAAGGCGCCAGGAAGATCTGCGACGAGATGGGCCTCGGCCTCGAGATGGAAAAGGTCGGCGGCTTCGACCCGGTCAAGTTCGACGAGGGCTGCGTCAAGGCCGTGCGCGACGCGGCCGAACGGCTCGGCTATTCGCACCGGAACATCATTTCCGGCGCCGGGCACGATGCCTGCTGGGTCAGCCGGGTGGCGCCGACAGCGATGGTGATGTGCCCCTGCGTCGACGGGCTCAGCCATAACGAGGCGGAGGAGATATCGAAGGACTGGGCGCGCGCCGGCGCCGACGTGCTCTTCCATGCCGTGGTCGAGACGGCGCAGATCGTTGAATGAGACCGCGAATGGGCCGATAATGGGCGTTTCGGACAAAGGAGGTCGCCATGGGTCGGCCTAGAGAACTGACGGAAGAAGAAAGGGCCAAGCTGCTGGCGAAGGGTTACAGGCCGGTGGAGATATGGGTGCCGGACTGGTCCTCGCCTATCTTCCAGAAGGAAGTGGAAGAGATGGGAAAAAGCATTCGCGAGGCGGATCGCCGCGAGCAGATGGACAAGGTGCTGGAAGCTTTCATCGATGAGGTCTGGGACGACCTCAAGTGATCGAGCGTGGCAGTGTGGTTCTTGTTGCCGGGAAGGGTGACTACGGCAAACCACGTCCGGCAGTGGTGATCCAGAACTCGCGTATGCTTGAGTGGATAGAGAGCATTACCGTGTGCTTTCTGACGAGCGATCTTTCCCGGGAGAATTTGCTTCGAATTCTCGTCGAGCCGAACAATGCCAATGGCTTGCGCTCGCAATCCCAAATTCAGGTGGAAAAGATCATGACATTTCCAGTGGGCAAGGTTCGGGGTCCGATCGGACACATCGGGGAAGAGGTTCTTAAAGAGGTCGAAAGAGGCTTGATTTTTCACCTCGACCTCGTGGCGCCAGTGAGCCTCACAACGACCGGCTAGGCATAGGCTTCAGCGACAATTCGGGGAACGTACATGTCCAAAGTCATCAAGAACGGCACCATCGTCACGGCCGACCGCACGTGGAAGGCGGATGTGCTGATCAAGCACGGCAAGATCGTCGGCATCGGCCCCGACCTGCATGGCGATCATGAGCTCGACGCCACGGGTTGTTACGTCATGCCGGGCGGCATCGACCCGCATACCCATCTCGAAATGCCCTTCATGGGAACCTATTCGACCGACGATTTCGAGAGCGGCACGCGCGCGGCCCTTTCCGGCGGCACGACGATGGTCGTCGATTTCTGCCTCCCGTCTCCCAACCAGTCGCTGCTCGAAGCGCTTCAGATGTGGGACAACAAGACGTCGAAGGCCGCCTGCGACTATTCCTTCCACATGGCCATTACCTGGTGGAGCGAGCAGGTCTTCAACGAGATGGCCGAGGTGGTCGATCGCGGCATCACCAGTTTCAAGCACTTCATGGCCTACAAGGGCTCGTTGATGGTGAACGACGACGAGATGTTCGCCTCCTTCCAGCGCTGTGCCGGGCTGGGTGCGCTGCCGCTCGTACATGCGGAGAACGGGGACGTCGTCGCCTCGCTCTCGCAGAAGCTGCTTGCCGAGGGCAATAACGGGCCGGAGGGGCACGCCTATTCCCGTCCGCCCGAGGTCGAAGGCGAGGCGACCAACCGCGCCATCATGATCGCCGATATGGCCGGCGTCCCGCTCTATGTCGTGCACGTCTCCTGCGAGCAGTCGCACGAGGCCATCCGGCGGGCGCGGCAGAAGGGCATGCGCGTTTATGGCGAGCCGCTCATCCAGCACCTCACCCTCGACGAGAGCGAATACTTCAACAAGGACTGGGACCATGCGGCGCGCCGTGTGATGAGCCCGCCCTTCCGCAACAAGCAGCATCAGGATTCGCTGTGGGCTGGCCTGTCGGCCGGCTCGCTTCAGGTCGTGGCGACCGATCATTGCGCCTTCACGACGGAGCAGAAGCGCTACGGCGTCGGCGACTTCACCAAAATTCCGAACGGCACGGGCGGGCTGGAGGATCGCATGCCGGTATTGTGGACGAAGGGCGTCAACACCGGCCGGCTGACGATGAACGAGTTCGTCGCCGTCACTTCGACCAACATCGCCAAGATACTGAACATGTATCCGAAAAAGGGCGCGATCGTCGAAGGCGCCGACGCCGACATCGTCGTCTGGGATCCGAAGAAGAAGAAAAAGATCAGCGCCGACAAGCAGCAGTCGATCATCGACTACAACGTCTTCGAAGGCATGGAGGTCGAAGGGGTGCCGCGTTACGTGCTGACACGCGGCGAGATCGCGGTCGACGACGGCAAGGTCGACGCCAAGCCGGGCCATGGCGAATTCGTCGCGCGCGAGCCTTACCAGGCCGTCAACCGGGCGCTGTCGAAATGGAAGGAAATCACCGCGCCGCGCAAGATCGAGCGCAGCGGCATACCGGCGAGCGGGGTGTGAGGCTGGTCGGGGCGTCAGAACGAGCCGGTTCTAAAGGGCGGGGAGGCGGCTCGGCATCTGCCCCTATCGCCCTCAAGCCGGTTTCGTTTCCGGAGCCGGCACCATCGCTTCCAGTTCCGGCAGCAGCACGACGCTCTCCTGCTCGTGCGGATCGGTGCGCGCGATCACGGCCCGCGCCGGTTGGTCGTAGGGGTTTTCCGGCAAGTGCGGCATGTCGGCCGGGATATAGACCATGTCGCCCGCCTTCACCTGCATCACCTGTTCGAGGCGCTGCCCGAACCACATCCGCGCCTTCCCTTCGAGCACATAGATCGCCGTCTCGTGGTGCTCATGCTTGTGGGCCTTGGCCCGTCCGCCGGGCGGGATGGTCAGGAGATGCATACAGATGTGGGTTGAGCCCACGGTCTCTTGCGCGATGCCCTCAAAATAACGAAAACCCTGTTTCCCTTCGAAGGTCCCTTCGGCGCGCAATAGTCGGCAGGTCGGGGACGTTGACGTTGGCATGGACGTGGAGCCTTGATCGATGAGTGTCAGCGCCGCCGCTGCTAACGCCAAGGAGGTTGGGCGCGAGGCCGCTCTTATGTCAAGCGGGGCTACGGTGGTTTCCGCGCGCCGGCTCAGCCTGACTTTCGACACCAATGACGGCCCGGTCAATGCGCTTGCCGATATCAATCTCGATGTCGCCAAGGGCGAGTTCGTCTCCTTCATCGGGCCGTCGGGTTGCGGCAAGACCACGTTCCTGCGTGTCATCGCCGATTTGGAGAAGCCGACTTCCGGCACGATCAGCGTCAACGGCATGACGCCCGAGCAGGCCCGCGAGAAGCGCGCCTACGGCTATGTCTTCCAGGCGGCCGGGCTTTTCCCATGGCGCACCATCGAGCGCAACGTCACCTTGCCGCTCGAGATCATGGGCTATTCGAGAGCCGAGCAGGTGCAGCGCGTTCGCCGCACGCTGGAGCTGGTCAATCTCACCGGCTTCGAGAAGAAGTTCCCGTGGCAGCTTTCCGGCGGCATGCAGCAGCGCGCCTCCATCGCCCGTGCGCTTGCCTTCGACGCCGACCTTCTCCTGATGGACGAGCCCTTCGGCGCGCTCGACGAGATCGTGCGCGATCATCTGAATTCGCAGCTTCTGGAACTGTGGGCGCGCACGAACAAGACGATCTGCTTCGTGACCCACTCCATTCCCGAGGCGGTGTACCTATCGACCAAGATCGTGGTCATGTCGCCCAGGCCGGGCAGGGTGACGGACGTGATCGAATCCACCCTGCCGAAGGAACGGCCGCTCGACATCCGCGAGACGCCGGAATTCCTGGAGATCGCGCATCGGGTACGCGACGGGCTGAGGGCAGGGCACTCGTATGAGGATTGAGGGTGAAACAGCGCCTCCTCTCCCCAACGGGGAGAGGGTGGCCGCGAAGCGGCCGGGTGAGGGGGCATCGACTGCTGTTTCCAAACGAAGCGCCGGCGCTACCTTACGTGCCCGGAAGTTGCGGAGTGGCGAGACCGAAGCGGAGTACCGCCTTTGGGGCGAATTGCGGGGCCGCTACCTGAATGGTTATAAATTTGTCCGGCAGATCCCACTTGGCCCCTATGTAGTCGACTTTGTCTGCCGGCGAAAAAGGTTGATAATCGAAGTCGATGGCTCGCAACATGCAGAATCCGTTACCGACTTTGCCCGAACGGCTTGGCTGAACGCTCAGGGGTATTCCGTACTGCGCTTCTGGAATGACGAAGTGTTGCGCGAACGCCGGGCCGTGCTTGAGACTATCCTGGCGGTGCTCGAAGGACGAATCTCCGCCCCCTCACCCGGCCTTCGCTTCGCTCCGGCCACCCTCTCCCCGTTGGGGAGAGGAGGTCCGCTGCCGCGCTGGGGGAGCTAGATGCGCATCCTCCGCGACAAGATCTTGCCCGTCGCCGTGATCGTGGCGGCGATCCTGGTCGTCTGGTATATCGCCGCGATCTTCATGAACGCGCCGTTCCAGCGCGAGCTGAACGAGCGTGCGCACAAGACGCCGGACCTCTCCACTTTCATCGGCCAGACATGGTCGCAGAACAAGCCGACCTTGCCGGCGCCGCACCAGATCGCCGAGAATTTCTTCAAGAACACCTTCCAGGTGAAGCTCTCCAGCCGGCGCAGCCTTGTCTACAATTCCTGGGTGACGCTCTCCTCGACGCTGCTCGGTTTCGGCTTCGGCACTTTGCTCGGCATCCTGATCGCGGTCGGCATCGTCCATGTGCCGGTGCTCGACCGCAGCCTGATGCCCTGGATCATCGCCTCGCAGACGATCCCCATCCTGGCGATCGCGCCGATGGTCATCGTCGTGCTTGCGGCCATCGGCATCACCGGGCTGATCCCGAAGGCGCTGATCTCGACCTACCTGTCGTTCTTCCCGGTGGCCGTAGGCATGGTGAAAGGGCTGCGGTCGCCCGACATCCTGCATCTCGACCTGATGCATACCTACAACGCCTCGAACGCGCAGACCTTCTGGAAGCTGCGCGTGCCCGCCTCGGTGCCATTCCTCTTCACCTCGATGAAAGTCGCGGTGGCGGCGAGCCTCGTCGGCGCGATCGTCGGCGAATTGCCGACCGGCGCCGTCGCCGGCATCGGCGCCAAGCTGCTTGCCGGCTCCTACTACAGCCAGACCATCGACATGTGGTCCGCGCTGGTGGCCGGCTCCATCGTCGCCGTCATACTCGTCACGCTCGTCGGCGTGGTCGGCCGTTTCGTCGAACTCAGGATGGGAGCGCGACCCTGATGCGGCGCTTCGCCTGGCAATCCGTTCTGGCGCTTGTACTCTGCCTGGCGGGCGCGGCGATGCTGCCGCTCGCCGACGCCGTCTCGGCGCTGCCGTTCACGACCGGCCAGACGGCCGCCATCGAACTTCTGCTTCTCGGTTCCGTCGTCATCAGCATGAGCGGGATCAATCGGCTCGGCGGCGCCATCCTGCTGCTGTTCACCGTGCACATCGCGGCCTTCATGCTGGTTGGCGGGATTGCCGGCAATGAGGGTGCGGCGCGGCCTTCCTTTTTCTGCCTGCTCGCCGCCGCCTGGCTGCTCGCCTGGCGGATCACTGTCCTCTTTTCGCGGCTGAAGATGGAGACCAAGGCCGGCCGCAGCCTGCAACGCTTCATCGTGCCGGCGCTGTTCGGGGTGTGGATCCTGATCCTTTGGGAAGGGATAACCCGCGGCGCGGGCATCCCCTTCGTCCTTCTGCCGCCGCCGACCGCGATCGCCGCGCGCTTCGCCAATTCGCTGCCGATCCTTGCCGCCGACGTGGTGCAGACGGTGTTCAAGGCGGTGCTGGCCGGCTACGTGATCGGCTGCGGGGCGGGCTTCGTCGCAGCGATCCTGGCGGACCGCGTGCCGTTCCTGCGCAAGGGCATGCTGCCGATCGGCAATCTGGTCTCGGCGCTTCCCATCATCGGCATCGCGCCGATCCTGGTGATGTGGTTCGGCTTCGACTGGCCGTCGAAGGCGGCCGTCGTGGTGGTGATGACCTTCTTTCCGATGCTGGTGAACACCGTCGCGGGGCTGGCGGCCTCGGGCCACATGGAGCGCGACCTGATGCGCACCTATGCCTCGAACTACTGGCAGACGCTTTTCAAGCTGCGCCTGCCGGCCGCCGCGCCCTTCATCTTCAACGCCTTGAAGATCAATTCGACGCTTGCATTGATCGGCGCGATCGTCGCAGAATTTTTCGGGACCCCCATCGTCGGCATGGGCTTCCGCATCTCGACCGAGGTGGGGCGCATGAATGTCGACATGGTCTGGGCGGAGATTGCGGTGGCGGCGGTCGCCGGCTCCATCTTCTATGGCGTCGTGGCCTTCGTGGAACGGGTCGTGACGTTCTGGCATCCGTCTATCCGTGGTGGGTAGGCGTCCTTCAGAGGGTGAATGAAATGAAAAAGAGAGTTGGAATGAAAAGACTTGCCACGGCGCTTCTGTCCGGCGCGTTGGCAATGGCCGTGATTCCGGCAATGGCGGCGGACAAGGTGACCCTGCAATTGAAATGGGTCGCTCAGGCGCAGTTCGCCGGCTATTTCGTTGCCAAGGACAAGGGCTACTACAAGGACGAGGGCCTGGATGTCGACATCAAGCCGGGCGGTCCGGACATCGCACCCGAGCAGGTGATCGCCGGCGGCGGCGCCGACGTGATCGTCGACTGGATGGCGGCGGCGCTCGCGGCTCGCGACAAGGGCGTGGAACTCGTCAACATCGCGCAGCCCTTCGACAAGGCGGGGCTCGAGGTGGCCTGTCCCGCGAAGGGCCCCATCCAGAAGCCGGAGGACTTCAAGGGCCATACGGTCGGCGTCTGGTTCTTCGGCAACGAATATCCGTTCTATGCCTGGATGAACAAGCTCGGTATTCCCACCGACGGCGGGCCGGACGGCGTCAAGGTCCTGAAGCAGAGTTTCGACGTGCAGCCGCTGATCCAGCATCAGGCCGACTGCATCCACGTCATGACCTACAACGAATACGGCCAGTTGCTCGACGCGGGCTTCAAGCCCGAAGACCTGCTCGTCTTCAACTACTCCAAGCTCGGCCAGAACATGCTCGAAGACGGGCTCTATGTGCTGCAGGACAAGCTCAAGGACCCGGCCTTCCAGGACAAGATGGTCCGCTTCGTGCGGGCCTCGATGAAGGGCTGGCAGTATGCGGTCGAGCATCCGGACGAAGCGGCTGAAATCACCGTCGACGCCGGCGCGCAGGACGAAAATCACCAGAAGTACATGGCCGGCGAGGTGGCCAAGCTGATCGGCACCGGCAAGCTCGACGAGGCCGCCTACGACCGTACCGCCAAGATGGTCGTCGACCAGAAGATCGTGAGCAAGGCGCCGGAAGGTGCCTGGACGCACGAGATCACCGACAAGGCGATCAAATAGCTTTCAGTATCTCTCGAGTTTGGAAGGGGCGGGCGACCGCCCCTTTTTTGCGGCGGCTGCCTATTCCGGACGCTGGTCCGCCATGGATAACGCCCTAATTCCCGAAATGCCTAGGCTCACTCTGATTTCGGGAGGAAAGAAGATGCGCAAGCCGGCCACCATCACCGCAGCATTTGGTCTAGCATTTTCAGCAGCGCTTTTTGTCGCCTCGCCGTCCTTGGCGAAAACCATGAAATTCACGGCAGATATGAATGCGTCGCAGGAAGTCCCGCCGAACGATAGCGCGGGCAAGGGGACGGCCGACATCACCTACGACACGCAGTCCAGAAAGATGAGTTGGACGATCAAATATTCCGGTTTGTCGGGCCCGGCCAAAGCCGGCCACTTTCATGGCCCCGCAGGACCGGGCGAGAATGGCGGCGTCGAAGTTCCGCTCAAGAAACTGAAAAGCCCGATCAAAGGCTCAGCCATCTTGGCGCCGGACCAGGCGAAGGCGCTGCTCGACGGCAAGCTTTACGTGAACCTGCACACGGCTGCCCATGGCGACGGCGAAATTCGCGGTCAGGTCGTGAAAGCCAATATGTAAAAGGATCGGAAGGGGCGAGCGACCGCCCCTTCCCATCTGGCGTAACGGCTGGAAGCAGGCCGAGCGGAACCTTCGTCAGCCGTTCAGCCCTTCTTCCTGAAGCGCGCGCCTGACGCCGGCACGCGCGCCGACGCGGTCGAAATAGGCGGCGAGCTTCGGGCCGAATTCCACGCCCGTCGCCTTCGCCCACCGCAGCATGGTGAACAGATAGCCATCCGCGACCGTGAAGGCCGGGCCGGTCAGGTAGTCGCCGCCGAGCCGGCCCTCGACATAGCTGAACTGCTTGTCGAGATTGGCGCGGAAGACCTGCTTCGCATCGTCCGAAAGCGCCTTGTTGAAGAGCGGCGAGAAGCCCTTGTGCAACTCGGTGGCAATGTAGTTCAGCCATTCCTGGAGGCGAAGGCGCTCCGGCGAGGCCGGCTTCGGCGCAAGCTTGCCGGTTTTGTCGGCCACATAGCCGAGGATAATCGCATTCTCGGTCAGCTTTTCGCCGTCCTCCATTTCGAGGACCGGCACCTTGCCTTTTGCCGTGACGGTGCCGAACTCCTTGCCGCTCTCCGTCTGGCGCGTCTTGAAATCAACCTTGTCGAGCGAATAGTCGGCGCCCGATTCGGAAAGGGCGATGTGGGTAGCGAGCGAGCAGGCGCCCGGTGCGTAATAGAGCTTCATGGGGTCACTCCGGCTAATGCGGGTTGGGGGTGGCGGCCGGTGCAAGCCGGTCGCGACAGCTAATATCCTATTAGCTTCCCAAAAGGAAGCAACATCTAAATTTATAGGTATTCAATTTTTTGTCAGGAGGGTCCATATTGGGCCCATGAACCGCGTCCCGCCGCATTCGGAACATTTGTGCCGCTATTTCCAGGCGGCGATGGATATCCTCGCCCGGCCGTGGAACGGGCTGATCATCGCCGCGCTGCACTCCCGCGGGGAGTTGCGTTTCAGCGAGATCGGCGGCCTGATCGACATCGCCGACCGCATGCTGTCCGAACGGCTCAAGGAACTCGAGGCGAGAGGGCTGGTGGAGCGGGTGGTCGATGGCGGCCCGCCCGTCCGTGTTTCCTACCGGCTGACCGAGATCGGCCAAGGCTTCGGCGAGGCGCAGAAAGGCCTGTCGAAATGGGGGCGAGAGCTCGTCCCGTAGGTTCCGCGGACAGTTGAGTTCCCGGTTATGTGGAGCACTGATCGGCCACGTTCATTTGCGTCATTCCGGGGCCGGGGGGCGGGGCACCGATAGAAAAAAAGCCCCCGGGGGGACACAAAAAAGAAATTTGGACAAGCACAAGCAGGTGAGCAGGGGGGTCGGCGGGCGCCCCCCCCCGCAGCCCCCAGGGGGGGTTTCG
>JBQCFH010000391.1:0-5110 GCA_051959385.1 Rhizobiaceae bacterium
ACGGCCTGGACGTCATGATGGGTCGCGACGAAAACGTCGTCGTGTTCGGCGAGGATGTCGGCTATTTCGGCGGCGTGTTCCGCTGCACGGCCGGGCTGCAGGCGAAATACGGCCGCGACCGCTGCTTCGACACGCCGATCAGCGAGCTCGGCATCGTCGGCACGGCGATCGGCATGGCCGCCTACGGCTTGCGGCCCTGCGTGGAGGTGCAGTTCGCCGACTACGTCTATCCGGCCTACGACCAGATCGTCTCGGAGGCGGCGAGATTGCGCTACCGCTCGGCCGGCGAGTTCACCTGCCCGATCGTCATCCGCATGCCGACCGGCGGCGGCATTTTCGGCGGCCAGACGCATAGCCAGAGCCCGGAGGCGCTGTTCACGCATGTCTCCGGCCTGAAGGTGGTGGTGCCGTCCAACCCGCACGACGCCAAGGGTCTCCTGATCTCCGCGATCGAGGATCCGGACCCCGTGATCTTCCTGGAGCCGAAGCGGCTCTATAACGGGCCGTTCGACGGCCACCACGAGCGGCCCGTGACGCCCTGGTCCAAGCATTCCCTGGGCGAAGTGGCGGACGGCTACTACGCCATTCCGCTCGGGGAGGCGGCGGTGCGCCGGGAAGGCGGCGCCGTGACGGTGCTCGCCTACGGAACCATGACCCATGTCGCCGAGGCGGCCGCGAGCGATGCCGGCATCGACGCAGAGGTGATCGATCTCAGGACGCTGCTGCCGCTCGACCTCGACACGATCGCAAAATCGGTCAGGAAGACCGGTCGCTGCGTGGTGGTGCACGAGGCGACGCTCACTTCCGGCTTCGGGGCGGAACTCGCCGCTCTGGTGCAGGAGCACTGCTTCTTCCATCTGGAGGCGCCGGTGCGGCGCGTCGCCGGCTGGGACACGCCCTATCCGCACGCGCAGGAATGGGATTACTTCCCCGGGCCGGATCGCGTCGGCCGGGCGCTCCGCGAGACGGTAGAGGTTTGACGATGGCCGAGCGCACGATCAAGCTTCCGGATGTGGGCGAGGGCGTCGCCGAGGCCGAACTCGTCGAATGGCATGTGAAGGTCGGCGACCTGGTGCGCGAGGACACGGTGCTCGCGGCGGTGATGACCGACAAGGCGACCGTCGAAATCCCGGCGCCGGCCGACGGCGAGATTACGTGGCTCGGGGCGGAGGTCGGCGAAACGGTCGCGGTCGGCTCGCCGCTGGTGCGGATGACGGTGGGAGGCGAGGGCAAGCCCTCCGCGTCCGAAGACCGCGCACTGGGAGTGCAGGATGCCCCCGCCCCTGTCCCCTCCCCACAAGGGGGAGGGGGACGCACGGCCGGACTGCCCAACGCCTCGCCTGCCGAGGTCAAGAGACCAGAAACGCCTCCGACGAACAAAAGTATCGAGGGCGCAGAACCAGGGTCTCCCTCCCCCCCTTCGGCAAGCTCAGGACGGGGAGGGGACAGGGGTGGGGGTGCTGGCGGGAGTGATAAAAAAGCCCCGATCCAGCCGCGCCCCACAGGCGCGCCGCGACCCGAAGGACAGAAGCCGATCGCCTCGCCCGCCGTCCGGCTTCGCGCGAAGGAGGCCGGCATCGACCTGAGGCAGGTCCCCGGCACCGGCCCTGCCGGCCGCATCCTGCATGAGGACGTCGATGCCTTCCTGACACGCGGGCCGGAGCGCGGGCGGAGCACGGCGCTTTCCCCGAACAATGCGGTCGAGGACATCAAGATCGTCGGATTGCGGCGGCGCATCGCCGAGAAGATGGCCGTGGCCAAGGCGCGCATCCCGCACATCACCTATGTCGAGGAGGTGGACGTCACGTCGCTGGAGGAACTCCGCACGGCGATGAACAAGGCGAAGCGCCCCGAGCAGGCGCGGCTGACGATCCTGCCCTTTTTGATGCGGGCGATGGTGAAGGCGCTCGCCGAGCAGCCCGGCATCAACGCAATCTTCGACGACGAGGCCGGCATCGTGCACCGGCACGGCGGCGTCCATATCGGCATAGCAACGCAGACGCCTGGCGGACTGATGGTGCCGGTCGTGCGGCATGCGGAGGCGCGCGACATATGGGGCTGCGCTGCGGAGGTGGCGCGGCTGTCGGAAGCCGCCCGCGCGAATACTGCAAGCCGCGAGGAACTGACGGGCTCGACGATCACCATCACCTCGCTCGGCGCGATGGGCGGGGTGGTGACGACCCCGGTCATCAATCATCCGGAGGTGGCGATCGTCGGCGTCAACAAGATCATGGTTCGGCCCGTCTGGGACGGGACATCCTTCATCCCGCGCAGGATGATGAACCTGTCCTCCAGCTTCGACCATCGCGTAGTCGACGGCTGGGACGCGGCCCTCTTCGTGCAGCGGCTGAAGACGCTGCTCGAGCAGCCGGCGCTGATCTTCGTGGAGGGGTGAGGTGAACTGTTCGATCAGGCTTTGCTCCACACCCCCCTCTGGCCTGCCGGAACCGGAATGCGGCCATGAAAGAAATCTCCTGCAAGCTCCTCGTCATCGGCGCCGGGCCGGGCGGCTATGTGTGCGCCATCCGCGCCGGCCAGCTCGGCATCGACACGGTGATCGTGGAGAAGGCGAAGCCGGGCGGCACCTGCCTCAACATCGGCTGCATCCCTTCCAAGGCGCTGATCCATGCGGCGGAGGAATATGCCAGGCTCGGCCATATGGCCGACGGCGCGAGCCCGCTCGGCATCTCCGCGGCCAAGCCAGCGCTCGACTTCAAAAAGACCGTCGCCTGGAAGGACCACATCGTCGGCCGGTTGACCGGCGGCGTGGCGGGTCTTCTGAAAAAGGCAAAGGTGAAGAGCATCGAGGGGCGCGCCGCCTTCCGCGACGGCAAGACGGTCGACGTGGAGACCGAGACCGGCACCCAGACGATCCGCGCCGAGACGATCGTGATCGCCACCGGGTCCGCGCCGGTGGAACTGTCCGCGCTTCCCTTCGGCGGCAAGGTGATCTCCTCGACCGAGGCGCTGTCGCTGAAGGCGGTGCCTGAAAGGCTCGCCGTGGTCGGCGGCGGCTATATCGGGCTGGAACTCGGCACCGCCTTCGCCAAAATGGGCGCCAAGGTGACGGTGGTGGAGGCGCTCGACCGCATCCTGCCGCAATACGATGCCGAGCTTACGCGGCCGGTTGCCAAACGGCTCGCCGATCTCGGCGTCGACGTGATGACCGGGGCGAAAGCCAAGGGCCTTGCCGGCAAGGACGGCGCGCTCCTGGTCGAGGCCGGCGGCAGGGAGAAAAAGATCGCCGCCGACAAGGTTCTGGTGACGGTCGGGCGGCGGCCGCTGACCGAAGGCTGGGGCATGGACGAACTGGTGCTCGATCGCGAGGGCAGGGCGATCCGCATCGACGAGGAATGCCGTACTTCGATGCGCGGCATCTTTGCCATCGGCGACGTCACCGGCGAGCCGATGCTGGCGCACCGCGCCATGGCGCAAGGCGAGATGGTGGCGGAGATCGTCGCCGGGCACAAGCGAAGCTGGGACAAGCGGGCGACACCGGCCATCTGCTTCACCGACCCGGAAGTGGTGAGCGTCGGCCTGTCGCCGGACCAGGCGGCCGCCGCCGGCATTGAGGCCAAGGTCGGCTCCTTCCCGTTCCGCGCCAATGGACGCGCCATGACGCTTCTCGGCGAGGACGGGTTCGTTCGTATTGTTGCCCGCGCAGACAATCATCTCGTGCTCGGCATACAGGCGGTCGGGCAGGGGGTGTCCGAGCTTGCAGCCGCCTTCTCGCTGGCGATCGAGATGGGTGCGAGGCTGGAGGACATTGCCGGCACGATCCACGCCCATCCGACGCTTGGCGAGGCTTTCCCCGAGGCCGCGATGAAGACGCTTGGCCACGCGCTCCACATCTGAGGAGCATCGATGAGCACCGATCTCTTCAGCCTACAGGGCCGGCTGGCGCTGGTCACCGGCTCCAGCCAGGGGATCGGCTTCACGCTGGCAAAGGGTCTCGCCGCCCATGGAGCCGTTGTGGTGCTGAACGGCCGCTCGAAGGCCAGGGTGGACGAGGCTGTCGGGAGGCTGGCGGCGGAGGGCCAAGTGGCGCATGGCATTGTCTTCGATGTCACCGACCGCTCCGCTGTGGAGCGAGCCGTACACCAAATCGAGAACGACATTGGCCCGATCGATATCCTCGTCAACAATGCCGGCATGCAGTTCCGCACGCCGCTTGAGGATTTCCCCGAGGACAAATGGCAGGAGATGCTGCAGACCAACATCTCCAGCGTCTTCTTCGTCGGGCAGGCCGTGGCGAAAAGAATGATCCCGCGCGGACGCGGCAAGATCATCAACATCTGCTCCGTGCAAAGCGAGCTCGCCCGCCCGGCCATCGCGCCCTATACGGCGACCAAGGGCGCGGTACGCAACCTGACGCGCGGCATGTGCACGGATTGGGCGCGGCACGGGCTGCAGGTCAACGCCATCGCGCCGGGCTATTTCCGGACGCCGCTCAACCAGGCGCTGGTCGACGATCCGGAATTCTCGGCGCGGCTGGAAAAGCGCACGCCGGCGCGCCGCTGGGGCGATGTCGAGGAGCTTGTCGGCGCGGCGGTGTTCCTCGCCTCCGACGCTTCCTCCTTCGTCAACGGCCACGTGCTTTATGTCGATGGCGGGATAACGGCTTCGCTGTGAGCGTCTCTCCGCAACGAAACAACAGGGCTCCGCCTCAGCCTGGACCTCGGATTCGGGGTGCCGGCCGGCCGCCTTTTCCGGTTGACCGGCCCCGCCCCCGTCCTTATGTTCCGCGCACTTTCCGGGGCGCCTGTTCGCGCCTTCAGGGAGCGCGTAGCTCAGCCGGTAGAGCAACTGACTTTTAATCAGTAGGTCATGGGTTCGAATCCCATCGCGCTCACCATCCGCAAATTGTACGGTCGCGGTCCCAAGAGGCCGCAAGTCAGGCGAAATACTGACCGCCGTTGATGTTGACGATCTCGCCCGTGATCCAGCCCGCGCCTGCCGAGCAGAGCCACAAGGCGGCGGATGCGACATCCGGCGGATAGCCCGCACGGCCCATCGGAATGCCGGCGATGGTCGCGTTCTGCGCTTCCTTCGGCGTGAAGGTCTCGTGGAAGGGCGTGTCGAGGATGAGGCCGGGCGCGAGCGCGTTGAC
>JBQCFH010000392.1:0-3096 GCA_051959385.1 Rhizobiaceae bacterium
AGCGGCTCCTTCGTCCTCGCGCTCCTCGCCGGCTCGCTGTTCGTCATGCTGGTAGGCGTAGTGACGGAGCGGCTGATCATCCGTCACTTCTACACGCGGCCGCATGAGGACCAGCTCCTCGTCACTTTCGGCCTCGGCATCGTCTTCGTGGAGACCGTGCGCTTCTTCTTCGGCAGCCTTTCGAAGATAACGCCGCCGCCCAGCGTATTCCAGGGCATCACCAATCTGGGCTTCATGTTCTATCCGACCTATCGGCTGGCGGCGCTCGGCATCGTGGCGGTCGCGCTGCTGGTCCTCTATTTCGTGCTCTACCGCACGCGCATCGGCATGATCGTGCGCGCCGGCATCGAGGACTCGATGATGGTCGATTCGCTCGGGATCGACGTCTACAAGGTGTTCATGCTGGTCTTCGGCATCGGCGCGATGGCCGCCGGTTTCGCCGGCATCGTCAACGCGCCGGTCGTCTCGATCGCGCCGGATGTGGGCGAGGCGATCCTCGTGCAGACCTTCGTCGTGGTCGTTATCGGCGGCGTCGGTTCGTTCCCGGGCGCGATCCTGGGCGGCCTGATCGCCGGCGAGATCATCTCCATCACCTCGATGTTCAATCCCGGTTACGCCTACATCATGCTGTTCGTGGCGATGACCCTGGTGCTGGTGCTCCGGCCTCACGGGCTCCTTGGCACGGCTGGCCGCGAGTAGACGATCGATGCTGAAGCAACGTCCCTATCTCGTCGAGCTTCTGACGGCGCTGGCGCTGATCGCCACGCCTTTCGTGCTGCCCTATCTCGGCTTCACCCCGACCACCATCAACCGCATCCTGATCTGGGGCCTGTTCGGGATCGGCTTCGATATCTTGTTCGGCTACACTGGCCTGCTCTCCTTCGGCCAGTCCGCCTTCTACGGCACGGGCGGCATGGTCGCGGCCTATCTGCTGACGATCGCCGGCTTCCCCTATGTGGTGCCGGCCGTCGTCATCGGTGCCGCCGCGGCGGGCGTGGTTGGCTATCTGGTCGGCCTGATCGCGCTAAGGCGCACCGGCATCTATTTCGCGATGATCACGGTAGCCATCGCCGAGGTCTTCTTCTTCGTCGAGTTCAATCCGCTCGCCGCATATACGGGCGGCGAGAACGGCCTGCCCGGCGTTCCGACGCCGCGTCTCTATCTCGGCTTCACGACGCTCGAGTTCGACACCAACTGGTCGATGTATGCGTTCCTCGCCTTCTGGTACTTCGTCGGGCTGGTCATCGCCTTCCGCATCATCCGTTCGCCTGTCGGGGCCATCCTCTCCGCCATCCGCGACAATCCCCTGCGCGCGCAGGCGCTCGGTCACAACATTCACGGCTACAAGCTCACCGCCTTCGTGGTCGCGTCGGTCTATGCCGGCTTCGCCGGCGGCCTGCTCGGCCTGATGCAGGGCTTCATGCCGCCGGATGCCTTCACCTTCGATACGTCGGGGCAGCTCGTCATGCAGACCGCGATCGGCGGTGCGGGCACGCTGTTCGGCCCGTTGCTCGGCGCCGCGGTCTGGCTCTATCTCAGCGATTTCTTCCAGACGACGCTGGATCTCGGCGCCACCTGGAAGCTCGTGCTGGGCATCGTCTTCGTGCTTCTCGTCTGCTTCCTGCGCCGCGGCCTCGTCGGTGCGATCATCGACCTCTATCGCTTGGCGACGCGCGACCGCCAGCCGGCGGAGCCGGTCGGCACGGCGACCGCCGCGCCTTCGGCGCTATCTTCGGCCGCGAACCGGCCGGCGGCGGTTGCGGCGATGCCGGCGCGGCATCGGTCGACCGACCGCAAGTCGGGCCGCATTTTGGAGGCGACGGGACTGACCAAGCGCTATGGGGGCGTGGTCGCCAACAGCGACATCGACTTCACGGTCGATCACGGCGAAATGCGCGGCATCATCGGGCCGAACGGCGCCGGCAAGAGCACCTTCTTCAAGATGTTGACGTGCGAGGTGCCGCCGACTTCCGGCAAGATCGTCTTCGAAGGGCGCGACATCACCGGCATGAATGTGACGGATGTCTGCCAGCTCGGCCTGACCAAGAGCTACCAGATCAATCAGCTGTTCGACCGGCTCACCGTCCGCCAGAATCTGACGATCGCGGCGCTCGGCGAGATACGGGGCAAGTTCAAGCTCGATCTCTTCCGCAGCCAGCACAGCGTCGACGGTCTTGATGACCAGGTCGAGCACACACTTGCGCTCGTCAACCTGGCCGGCCGCGCGGACACGCCCGTTTCCGAACTCGCCTACGGCGAAAAGCGCCGGCTGGAGATCGGCCTGGCGCTCGCGACCTCGCCAAGCCTGCTCCTGCTCGATGAGCCTCTCGCCGGCATGAGCCCGCAGGAGCGCGTCGAGACGGTGGCGCTCCTGAAATCGATCGCCGAAGGCCGCACGATGATCATCATCGACCACGATATGGATTCGTTGTTCGAGCTGGTCGAGAAGGTGACCGTGCTGCAGGAGGGGCGTGTGCTCGTCGAGGGCACGCCCGAGGAGATCAAGGCGAACGCGAAAGTGCAGGAAGCCTATCTCGGCGGCGTCCATGGAGAGATGGCATGAGCCTGCTCGAAGTCAGCGGCCTGAACAGCTACTACGGCGACAGTCACATCCTGTTCGACGTATCGCTGCGCGTGGAGAAGCATGAGGTGGTCGCGCTTCTCGGCCGCAATGGCGCCGGCAAGTCCACGACGCTCAAGAGCCTCATGGGCGTGGTGACGCCGCGGGCCGGCAGCGTCAAGCTCGACGGCGTCGAACTGTCCGGCCGCAAGGCGCACCGCGTCGCCCGCCACGGCATGCAGCTCGTGCACGAGGATCGCCGCATCTTCGGCAGCCTGAATGTCGAGGAAAACATCATCCTTGCCGGCCTGACCGCCGACAACAAATGGCCGCTCGAGCGCATCTACGGCATGTTCCCGCGGCTCAAGGAGCGCCGGACCAGCCGCGGAACGGACCTTTCCGGCGGCGAGCAGCAGATGCTGGCGATCGCCCGCGCGCTGGTGCGCGACCCGAAGATCATCCTGCTCGACGAGCCGTTCGAGGGGCTGGCCCCCGTCATCGTGCAGGACCTCGTGCGCGCCTGCCACGACCTGGCG
>JBQCFH010000393.1:0-2969 GCA_051959385.1 Rhizobiaceae bacterium
CAGCTTCTTGTCCATCTGCATCTCCGAACGCTCGATCGAGATCCCGCGCCGGGTGGTAGCGCATAGACGCCGGCAGAGGAAGCGCGGTGGGCGGAAACCGGACGCATCCGGTCCGCGCGCTGCCGCTTAACCCTTTGTTAACCATAAAGGCCTAGCTTCGGCATGGGAAAACCGGCAGCGCGCGGCAGAGAGCAGGGATGGCGATATCCGGAAGAGATGGCGACACCGCTCCCCGCTCCGGGTCGCTGCTTTCGCTGGCGCCGCGTCCGTCGCCGAAAGCGCGTCCGGCAGCGCGCCGGACCGAGAGGCCGGCGCCCAGCCCGATCCTTGCGGCGCTGGCGCGATCGCGCGACGCCCCCACCGAAATACCGCCGGCTGCCGCGCCGGAAGAGGCGTTGACCGCGCCGGCCGAAGCGGCCGTCGAAAAGGCCGCCGCTCAAGAAACGGTCGCCGTCGAAGAGCCCAAATCCGACGCCGTTCCGGTTGAAGAGGTTCGGGCCGAAGACATCCCGGCCGAAAGCGCGCCGACCGCAGAGCCGTTGCCGGCGGAGGCTCCGCCCGCGGCCGAAGCCGCGCAAACCGCCAAGGGTCTCGTCGCCCCCCTGCGCCGCCAGTTCACGCAAGGCCTGCCCGAAGGACGCGCCGAAGCGCGAGGCGAAGCCGCGGAACCCGACGGGCCGAAGCTCGCTGCCCCGCCGCAACGCTCGACGCTCGAGGAAGTTCGATTTCGCCTGAGCGAGTTCCGCACCGAAATCCTGGTCCGCGCGGCGGGACGCGGCAAGCCTTCCCGCTAAAACGGCGCGTTCCGTATACGGCGGTTCTGCTGCTCCCTCGTCATGCGCCGATCGTCCCGCCTGCTGCGCTTCGGCTTTGCGGCAGAAAGCGACGCAAATGCGGGATTGCCAAGCCGGCTTTCGTGAAGGATAGGACGCGGAAACGGCCTAGGGGAGGAACGCCATGGCATTGCGCATCGACGGCAAGGAAGTCGCCGGCGAGGTGATCGCGTCCGTGAAGGAAGGCACGGCGCGCCTGTCGCGCCAGAAGGGCATGCAGCCCGGCCTTGCGGTGGTCATCGTCGGCGAGGACCCGGCGAGCCAGGTCTATGTCGCGTCGAAATCGCGCATGGCGGAGGAATGCGGCTTCCTCTCCGCGCATCATGAATTGGCGGCCGACGCCAGCGAGGCAGAACTCGTGCGGCTGGTCGAGGAACTGAACGCCGACCCGAAGATCCACGGCATCCTGGTGCAATTGCCGCTGCCGAAGCAGATCGATGCCGGCCGCATCATCCAGCTCATCGCGCCGGAGAAGGATGTCGACGGGTTCAGCTTCGTCAATGTCGGCAAGCTCGGAACCGGCGAACTCGGAACCGCCTTCGTGCCCTGCACCCCGGCGGGCTCGATGCTCCTGATCGAGCGGGTGCGCGGCAAGGACCTGTCCGGCCTCAACGCCGTCGTGGTCGGCCGTTCCAACATCGTCGGCAAGCCGATGGCGAACCTCCTGCTCGCGGCGAACTGCACGGTCACGATCGCCCATAGCCGCACGAAGGATCTGCCTGCCGTGGCGCGGAACGCCGACATCCTGGTGGCCGCCGTCGGCCGCCCCGAGATGATCCGGGGCGACTGGATCAAGCCCGGCGCAACGGTGATCGATGTCGGCATCAACCGCATTGCCGCGCCCGAGCGCGGCGAGGGCAAGACGCGGCTCGTCGGCGACGTCGCCTATGCGGAAGCGGAGAAGGCGGCGGGCGCCATCACGCCGGTGCCGGGCGGCGTCGGCCCGATGACGATCGCCATGCTGATGGCGAACACGCTCACCTCCGCCTGCCGCGCGGCGGGAATGGAGGCGCCGGAGTTTTGAAGAAGCGGCAATGGGCGGCAGTCGGCAGTAGGCAGTAGGCAGTCGGCGGTCGGCGGTCGGCGGTCGGCGGTCGAGATGGATACGGGCGGATGGGGCACCGAGGCCATGGGCTGAATAATTCTTCCGATTGCCGATTGCCGACTGCCGCTTAAGGATTGAACGATTGCCGAGGACCGACCTGCCCTGTAGAAGCGCCATTCATGCCTGATCAGAGCCAGTCCGGTCGCCAGTTCGCCTTCCTGCTGGTCGACAAATTCTCGATGTTCTCGCTCGCCGCCGCGATCGACACGGTGCGCTCGGCGAACCGGCAGCTCGGGCGCGACTTTTACGGCTGGACGACGGTCTCCGCCGACGGCGACGCGGTGATGGCGTCGAACGGGCTGCCGATCAAGATCGACTATGCGATCGGCGACGTGCCGCCGGTCGACATCCTTTTCGTCTGCGTCGGGCTGACCACCGAGTTCCCCGGCAAGTCGAAGGTGCTCGGCGCGCTGAGAGGCCTCGGCCGGCGCGGCGCGGCGCTCGGCGCGCTCTCGGTCGGCTCCTACGTTCTCGCCGAGGCCGGCCAGCTCGAGGGCCACCGCTGCACCATCCACTGGGAAAACCGCGCCGGCTTCAAGGAGCGGTTCCCGGAGATCGAGTGCACCGGCAACGTCTTCGAGATCGACCGCAAGCGCTATACCTGCGCCGGCGGCACGACCTCGATCGACCTGATGCTGGAGATCGTGCGCGGCGATTTCGGCGCCAACCTCGCCAACGAGGTGGCCAACCAGTTCCAGCACGAGCGCATCCGCTCCGCCGGCGACCGCCAGCGCGTCGGGCCGGAACGCGACTTAACCGGCAAATCGGAGAAGCTCAGGAAAATTGTCGAGCTGATGGCCGACAATCTGGACGAGCCTTTCTCGGCCGTGCAGCTCGCCAAGGCGGCCGGGCTGTCGGTGCGCCAGGTCGAGCGGCTCTTCCTGCGCCATCTCAACATGACGCCGGGCCGCTACTACATGCGGCTCAGGCTGGAGCGCGCCCGCGAATTGCTGCGCCAGACGAACCTGCCGATCCTCGACGTGGCGATCGCCACCGGCTTCACCTCGCATTCCTATTTCGCGCAGAGCTAC
>JBQCFH010000394.1:0-16128 GCA_051959385.1 Rhizobiaceae bacterium
GGCAAAGGCTCATGCGACAGGGTCACACGGAGAGCAGGGCGCCGTATATCGAGCGCCGGTATCGGAAACCCACGGCGAATGCCGGCAGGTCCGATGCTAGCGGGATGGATGGCCTAAGTCAGTCCGCGCCGGACGGGCGGCCGCGAGGTCGCACATAAACTAAAGATGAGCGAGCTTTCGGCCGCCCGTCTTCCCGACCTTCGTTCATGAAGGTCCGTTCTTTGACAGAGGCCAGGGCGGAGACGCAGCGTGGCGACGATGGAGGGCGGAGTGATGGACGCGGCGAGGCTTGCGGGACGGGGCGGAAGCCTCTCCGGCTCCCGCCGACCCTCTCCTCAAGGGGGAGGGAAGGCGGCGAAGGCTTGCGCGGACCGGCGAAAACCTCGGATGCAAGCGGCTGCGGGCGTCACGAAGCGGTGAGGGAGAGTGAAACAGGCCTCAATTGCGGGTGAGACATGATGCAAACCGCTTGCCGGCCGGGCGCCGATCCTGCATCTGGTAGGCGGCAATCGACGAGATGCCGCCGCAAGGAGCGGATGGAGAGTGGCGCAGACCGTGCTCGGCAGCGATCGGAAGGCGGGCCGGCGACCCAAGCCGGCATCGGGCGACCCCGCTCCGCGCGATTCGGCCGCCGTGCGCCTCGACACCGGCGCGCATCGCTCCTCGCGCAACTGGCTCCGGTACCTGCCGCTGGCGCTGATCGTCGCCTGCCTTGCCGCGGGCTATGCGCTCGGCTGGCAGCGCTACCTGGCGCTCGACTATCTCGCCGCGAGCCGCCTGGTGCTGAAGGGACTGGTCGCGGCGAACCCCGTCCCGGCGGCGCTCGCCTTCATGGGCATCTACGTCCTCGTCGTCGCGCTTTCCGTTCCCGCCGCGTCGATCCTGACCATTTTCGGCGGCTTCCTCTTCGGCTGGCTTGCGGGCGGCATGCTTGTCGCGGTCGGCGCGACCGCCGGGGCGACCATTCTTTTCCTCGCGGCGCGTTCGGCCTGCGGCGATTTCCTGCGGGACCGCGTCGGCGGGCGCGTGCTGCGCCTGGCGGAAGGCTTCGAAAAGGACGCCTTCGGCTATCTCCTTGCCTTGCGCCTGGCGCCGGTCTTCCCCTTCTTCGTGGTCAACATAGCGCCCGCCTTCTTCCATGTGTCTCTCAAGACCTATCTCGCAGCCACCTTCCTCGGCATCCTGCCCGGCACCTTCGCCTATGCCTATCTCGGCAGGAGCATCGACACGGTACTCACCGAGGCGCACAAGGCCGGACGGCCGGTCAATCTCGCCGATTTCGTTTCGCCGCAGATCACCATCGCCTTCCTCGTCCTGGCGCTGATCGCGGTGGCGCCGGTAGCGGTGCGGGCCGTGAAGCGCCGGCGGCGCTGAGAAGGCGCCGGCGGGGGCGGCGGGCCGGGATGACGACGATCCTCGCACCGGACATCTGCGTGATCGGCGCCGGGTCGGGCGGGCTGTCGGTCGCCGCCGCGGCCGCGCAGTTCGGCGTGCCGGTGGTGCTCGTCGAAAAAGGGCGGATGGGGGGCGACTGCCTGAACTTTGGCTGCGTGCCCTCCAAGGCGCTGCTCGCGGCGGCGAAGGCGGCCGAGCGCCAGCGCCATTCCTCGGCGTTCGGGATCGCCGACGTGGCGCCCGAAATCGACTTCGCCAGGGTCAACCGGCACGTGCGCGAGGTAATCGAGGCGATCGCGCCGAACGATTCCATCGAGCGCTTCACCGGGCTCGGCGTCGAGGTTCTCCAGGGCGAGGCGCGCTTCAGGGACGAACGGACCGTCGTCGTCACCGGCCAGGGCGAGAAGGAAATCCGCGCCCGCCGCTTCGTCGTCGCCACCGGCTCCTCGCCCGTCGTTCCGGACATTCCGGGCCTCGACGGTGCCGGATTTCTGACCAATGAGACCGTGTTCGACCTGACGGAGCGGCCGGGCCATCTGATCGTGATCGGCGGCGGGCCGGTGGGCATGGAACTGGCGCAGGCGCATCGGCGGCTCGGGGCTGAGGTCACGGTGCTGGAAGCAGGGAGGGTGCTCGGCAAGGAGGACCCCGAGCTTGCGGCCGTGGTGCTGGCGGCGCTCCGGCGCGAGGGCGTGACCGTTCACGAGCAGGCGCGCGTCGCCGAGGTCGGACGGCAGCGGCGGGGCGGCGTTCTCGTGACCGCGCAAAGCGAGCACGGCCCGCTTTCCGTCGAGGGTACGCACCTGCTGATAGCGGCCGGACGGCGCGCCAATGTCGAGGGCCTCGACCTCGAAAAGGCGGGGATCGCCTTCGATCGGGGAGGCATAAAGGTCGACCGCAAACTGCGGACCACGAACGGCCGCGTCTACGCGATCGGCGATGTCGCAGGCGGGCCGCAATTCACCCATGTGGCGAACTACCATGCCGGGATCGTGCTGCGCGCGCTCCTGTTCCGCCTGCCGGCGCGCGAGAACCGCCTGATCGTGCCGCGCGTGACCTTTACGGAGCCGGAACTGGCCCATGTGGGGCTGACGGAGGAGGAGGCGAGAGAGATCCACGGCAGCGTGCGCGTCCTGAAATGGCCCTATGCCGGGAACGACCGCGCGCTGACGGAGCGGGAGACCGAAGGCTTCATCAAGCTCCTGGCGGGTCCGCGCGGCCGCATCCTCGGCGTCTCCGTCGTCGGGGCTTCGGCGGGCGACTTGATCGGCTTCTGGGTGCTGGCGCTGTCGAAGAAGATGGGCATGCGCGACATCATCGGCCACGTCGCGCCCTATCCGACGATTGGAGAAATTGGCAAGCGCGCGGCGCTGGCCTATTTTGCCGAGACGGCCGGAAGCTGGCCGGTGCGCCGCCTCATCCGCTTCCTGCGGATGTTCGGCTGATGGCGGTGGAGCCGCGAAAGCGGAGAGAGATGAGGGAGAGGCCGGAAGAAGCGGAAGAGGGAGAGGCCGGACCGGTCGTCGCCGACAGCGTTCCGCTGACGCGCGGCCTTTCGACCAAGCTTCTGCTTTTGACCATCCTCTTCGTCCTCATCGCCGAAGTGCTGATCTTCGTTCCGTCGATCACCAATTTCCGCCTGACCTGGATGCAGCAGAAGCTCGGCACCGCGGCGGCCGTGGGCGTCGCGCTGGTCCAGGGAAAGCCGAACATGCTGAGCCGCTCCGCCCAGGACGAACTCCTGATGGCGCTCGGCGCAAGAGCGGTGGCGGTGCGCGACGCCGGCGAATCGCACATCCTCGTGGTGTCGAGCATGCCGCCCCATGTGGACGAGCAGATCGACGTCAACCATACCGGCGCCTGGGCCGCCATTGCCGGGGCGATCGACACGGCGCTCTTCGGCGGCGACCGGATGCTGAGGATCTACGGCAAGGTCGGCGAGAGCCCGATGGGCTTCGAGCTCATCATTCCGGATACGGCGCTTCGCCGCGCCATGATGATCTATGCGCGCAACATCGCGCTCCTGTCGCTCCTGATCTCGCTGATCACCGCGAGCCTGGTCTTCTATGCGATCAACCGCATCATGATCCGGCCCATCCGGGAAATGACGCGCTCGATGCTCGACTTCGCGCGGGCGCCGGAAGACCCCGGCCGCATCATCCGGCCCGAGCCGCGCGGCGACGAGATCGGGGTGGCCGAGCGCGAACTCTCCGCAATGCAGTCGAACCTGCAGAAGACGCTGGCCGCGCAGAAGCACCTGGCCGACCTCGGCCTCGCCGTGTCGAAGATCAACCACGACATGCGCAACGTGCTGGCCTCCGCGCAGCTCATCTCCGACCGGCTCTCCAGGGTGCGCGAGCCTTCCGTGCAGGCATCGGTGCCGAAGCTCGTGCGCTCGCTCGACCGGGCGGTGGCCTATACCGAAGGCGTGCTCGCCTATGGCCGCACGCAGGAGGCGCCGCCGTCGCGCCGGCGCGTGCGACTGAGGCAACTCGGCGAGGAAGTGCGCGATATGCTCGGCATCGAGCCGGAGAGCGGCATCGATTTCGAGAACGATGTCGATGCCGGGTTCGAGATAGACGCCGACCCGGAGCAGCTTTTTCGCGTGCTCGCCAATCTCTGCCGCAACGCGATCGAGGCGATGGGGGGCGACGCCGGCGCGGAAGTGGTGAGGCGGCTTTCCATTTCGGCCATGCGCACCGGAAGCGTCAGCCGGGTCACGGTGGCCGATACCGGGCCCGGCCTGCCGGAGAAGGCGCGGGAGAACCTGTTCGCCGCCTTCCGCGGCTCGGCGCGCAGCGGCGGCACCGGGCTCGGCCTCGCCATCGCGCAGGAGCTGGTGCGGGCGCATGGCGGCACGATCGAGCTTGTAGAGAGTATCGGCGGGCGCACGGTGTTCGCCTTCACCATCCCCGACCAGCCGGTGCGGCTCGAGGAAGCGCGGAGCGCGCTGAGGCGGCCGGCCTAGGCGGGCGGGTTATCAGCGCGGGCGGAATCGGCGCAACAATGCCGCGGTACAGGCAAACGCATTCGGGGCGCTTGCGCCCCGCTCAAGGCCGGGCCGGAACTTTTCTTCCGATCGTCTTGCTTTTCGATGCGCCAGTCGTTAGGTAACCGCGCACGGTTCACCGGGCCGCTTCAAATGCTGCCCGGTTCGGCCCGACAAGGGTCGGTTGCGCGCCCGTAGCTCAGCTGGATAGAGCACCAGACTACGAATCTGGGGGTCAGGAGTTCGAATCTCTTCGGGCGCGCCATTATTTCAATGACTTGGCAGGTCTCCGCTGCTTCGGCCGCCCACATCCGGTACTGAGCAAAGCCGAAAACGCTTGCTTCGGCGGGAGGAGCCTATCTCGCTGTCGTTGCAAAAACGCGTCGCCCGGCTAAGGGCTTGGAGCTCGCCAACAGCTTACCCAGGCAGCACCGACGAGGCTCTCGGGATCAGGGTCGGCAATGGGCCAAGTACGCTCGGCTCTTCCATATTGCCACGGATGCAGGCGAGGAGCAGGTCGACCGCCAGCGCCGCCACCTTGTCGAGATGCAGGTCGAGCGCCGTCAGCGGCGGCTGCGCCTGTCGCGCCCGCAGGCCGTCATAGCGGGTCACGATCCTGAGGTCGTGCGGAACGCGCAATCCGAGTTCGGCCGCCGCATTGTTGGCGCCGACGGCGAAGGCATCGACCGGCACGCACAATCCGTCGAGTTCCGGGGACTCCGAGAGCAGCCTGGCTATCGCGCGATGCGCGCCTTCCTCGCCTTCACGTTCATCGAGCTTCAGGATGGCCGGCTCGACGCCGCAACTCTCGGTGTATTTTCGATAGACGGCCTCGGTCTCGATATAGGAATTGCGCTCGGCCAGCCCGATCACCAGGCCGATCCGGCGCGCCGACTGCTCGCGCAGGTGCTCGATCATGATCTCCGCCGACGCGCCGGACCGCAGGTCGACATAGGGGATGTCCACGTCCGCCCCCGGCTGCCTGCCGATCGCCACGACCGGCAGGCCGGCCGAACGCAGCGAGGCGATGTCGGGATCGCCGGCCGCCGGTTCGATCACGATCGCGCCGTCGACCGCAAGCTTTGAAACCGGAGCGGAGGCCTTCTCGAGCGGCGGCACCAGGACAAGGGCCATGCCGCGCTCCAGCGCCAAGGCGGCCGCCACCGCCGCGACCTCCATCAGGAAGCCCAGGCGCGAAGGTCCCGCGGCAATGGCGAAAGGCATGGACGACAGGAGCGCGATCGTGTCGGCTCTGCCGGTGCGCAGGTGCTGGGCCCGGAAGTTGGGCCTATAGCCGAGGCGGGCCGCCGCCTCCTTGATGCGCGCACCGGTCGCCGCTTCGACATAGCGCCGGCCGTTCAGCGCGTTGGAAACGGTGGCCGGGGATACCCCTACCTCCCTGGCGATATCCACAATCGTCGCGCGGCCGCGCGGGGAGCGGATCCGAGAATCATTCATGTCCGCGTCCCATCCCCTATCTCACGCCGCGCGCTCCGGTTCATTCGAATCCCCTTGACAAGTTCAGCAAAGGCTGTCGTTATAGTAAAACGTTTTTATACGCTAAATTTTGGCTCGCGCCAGCGTCGTAAAACGTTTTACTATAACGTGGCGCGATCGGCAACGCCGTGATCGCCACAGGCCGCTGGATACCGCCGGCAAGAAGCGGAAGATGTGGCACAAAGGGGAAGAGGAAATCAGAATGAAACCGCATGTCGAACCCGTGGACGAGCGCCTGCCGCTTCGTCAACTCATTCCTTTCGGCCTCCAGCACGTGCTGGTCATGGCTGCGTCGCCGATCACCGCCGTCTTCGTCATCAGCAAGACGCTCAACCTTTCCGCCGATCTGACGATCAACCTGATCAGCGCCACCTTCCTGGTCTGCGGCCTGGGCACGCTCCTGCAGAGCTTCGGCCCCTGGAAATTCGGCGCCCGCCTGCCGTTCATCATGGTTCCGGGCGGCGCGCCAATCGCCATCTTCCTGACCATTGCGGCCCAAACGGACATCCAGACCGCGGTCGGCGCCGTTATCATCACGGCGATCGTCTATTTCCTGGTGCTGCCGGTCTTCGCCCGCTGCCTGAAATACTTCCCCAAAATAGTGATCGGCACCATGCTGATGCTCGTCGCCATCAATCTGGTGAAGATCTATGGCGGGATCATCACGGGCCAGCCCGGCAGCCCGCAATATGGCGATCCGGTGAACATCCTGCTGGCGCTCTCGACCATCGGCTTCACGCTTCTCTTCGCGCGCATCCTCAGCGGCATGGCGAGCCAGTTGAGCGTGCTCTTCGGCCTCCTGGCGGGCGCCGCCGTCGGCGCGATCTTCGGCGTCATGCATTTTGGCGGCGTGCTCCCCGGCCCGGTGGTCAGCCTGCCGAGGGTGCTGCCCTTCGGCATGCCGCATTTCGATCTGGTCGCGGCGGTGCCGATGATCGTCTTCAGCGTCATCTCCATGGCCGAAGCCACCGGGCAGACGGTCGCGATAGCCGACGTCGTCGGCAAGGAGATCGACCAGCGCGAGGACGTGCCGAAGACGATCCGGGGCGATGCCCTGATGTCGCTGATCGGCGGCATCTTCGGGACATCGCTCATCATCACCAGCGGCGAGAACATCGGCGTCGTGAAGGCGACAGGCATCAAGTCGCGCTACGTCACGGCCGCCGGCGGCGCCATCCTCATTGCGCTCGCCCTGTTCGCGCCGCTCGGCAGGCTCATCTACGCCATACCGGGCCCGGTCGTGGGCGGCACGGCGGTGATCGTCTTCTGCATCATCGCGGTTATGGGCGTCGACATGCTGCGCAAGGTCGATCTCAGCGACCACGGCAACGTGTTCACGCTCGCCGCCGGCATCGGCATGGGGCTGCTGCCCATCCTGGTGCCCGGCGTCTACAGTCATTTCCCGCGCGCCGTGCAGATGGTGCTGGGCAACGGGCTTGCCGCCGGCACGATCACCACCGTGCTGCTCAACATCCTTTTTCATCATCTCGGCAGACAGGCGGAAACGGAGGTGCCGGCAGGCGCCGTGGTCGCTGGCCGGAACGGCGAATAAAGCCCAGACCGAACCGGCCGGCTGCCAATCGCTGCCGGCCGCTCGAAAACCGGAACAAAACGGACCGACCATGGAAACGCCCCTCGAACCCGGATCGTTCGGCTCGGATTCCTACCTGCTGGTGCCGGACAGGGTGCTCCTGCCGGAAGGCGTGGTGGAAGGTCACGCCGTCATGGTATCCGCCGGCACGTTCCACGATATCGGCCCGAAGGATGCGGTGACCGCGCGCCATCGCCAGCTTCGCACGCTGGCGCTTCCGGGCAAGCTTCTGATGCCGGGCTTCATCGACGCGCATCACCATCTGACGCAGACCTTCGGCAAGGCGCTGGCCTTCGGCGAGCCCTCCGAGATTTTCCGCCGCGTCTGGGTGCCGCTGGAGGGCGCGCTCGACACCGAACTCGTCTATTTGGCGGCGAAGGCGGCGGCGCTCGAAGCGCTGCGCGGCGGTTTCACCACCGTGGTGGACGCGGGCACCCGCGCGCCCGGCGACATCGGGGCCATCGCTCGGGCGACCCGCGAAGCGGGGCTGCGTACCGTCCTCGGCCTCATCTGCAACGACTCCGCGCCCGACGCCGACCGTCAGGCGATCAGGCAGCGGGCCGAAAACTTTCTCGGTGAATGGAGCAGCGACGCGCTCGTCCGTCCCTCGCTCGCCATCTCGATCCCGGAAGCGGCGAGCGACCGCATGCTGCAGGACATTTCGCGCATGGCTGCCGATGCCGGCGTGATTTTCCAGACCCATGTCAACGAGCATCTGGTCGCCGTCGAGCGCTCGCTCGTCGATCGCGGAAAGCGGCCGCTGGAGCATCTTTTCCACCTCGGCGCGCTCGGGCCGCAGGTGCTCGTCGCCCATTCGACGCTGGTCACGCCCGGCGAATTGATGATGCTGCGCGACACCGGCACGGCGGTCGCCTACAACCCCGTCGCCTCGCAGTGGAAGGGCAATGCGGTGGCCCCCGCCGCCATGATGAAAAGCCTCGGCATCCGCTTCGGCATCGGGACCGACGGCACGCGCAGCGACGGTTTCCGCCTGATGGACGCGGCTGAGGCCACGCAACGCATCGCCTTCGGGCTCGGGACCGGGGATTCATGCTGCGGCGCCGGCTGGACCTGGCTCGACCACGCGACGAGCGCCGGGGCGGACGCCGCCGGGATCGGCGGCATCACCGGCCGCATCGAAGCCGGCAAGGCAGCCGATTTCCTGCTGGTCGACATCGACACACCGGAATTCAGCCCGTCCTGGGACCTCGTCTGGGAGCTGGTGCGCCTCGGCAACCGCGACCAGATCGTCGGCGTCTTCGTCGCCGGCAAGCTCCGGCTCTGGCGGGGCTGGCCGATCGACTGGGACGGTCGCGCCCTGATGCGGGAAGTCGCTCGACGGGCGGGCGCGGCGGTCGGCGCCGCGCCGATCAAGCGGGTCCATCCGGGCTCCACCGCGCACCGTGCGGCGGCCCGGCAGCAAGCCGAGTTCGCGGGATGACGATCACTCTTTTCGCCGCCATTGCCTGCGCCGTCGCCGCAGCAGGCTTCGCCCAGGGCGCTACGGGCATCGGCTTCGCCATGATCACGGCCCCGATAATCGGCTATCTCAGGCCCGACGCCATGCCGGGCCTGGTCCTCATGCTGATGATCCCGCTGAACGGCTACGTGGTGTGGCGGAACTGGGGAGCGATCGACCGGGCGAGCGCGGGATGGGTGACCTCCGGCCGCCTGATGGGCACTTTCGGCGGCCTGGCGGTCCTTGCGCTCCTGCCGGTCACGGCGCTCAACCAGCTGATCGGAGCGAGCATCCTGCTGGCGGTGCTGGCCAGCGTCGCGGCTCCGAATTTCGCTCCGGGCAACAAGGCTTTCATCGCCGCCGGGCTGGTCACCGGCGTGACGGAGACTGCGACAGGCGTCGGCGGCCCGCCGCTCGCGCTGGTCTATCAGCATCACCAGCCGCATGTGCTCCGGCCGACGATCGCCATATGTTTCCTGGTCGGCGAGCTTCTATCCCTCGGCTTCCTTGCGGCAGCGGGCCATCTCAGCCTGGGGCAATTCTATTTCGCCGTCCTCCTGCTTCCCGCGATCGCGCTCGGCATCGGCGCGAGCCGGCTGGCGCATAGCTTCATCGATGCGCGCACGCTGCGCTTCATCGTGCTCGCTTTCGCCCTGGTCTCGGGCATCCTGCTCCTTTTGCCTTGAGCGCGGCAGGCTGGAGCAGCGGCAGGCCGCGCAGTGCTCGGCAGGGAAGGGCGCCGGGTCCAACCTTCTGCCTGTCGCGCCCTTTGTCCTCAAGGGCCGCGGCCCAATGAGACCCCGGCGTCAAACGGCTAGGCCGCAATGTCGCCTATCACGCGCGTGCGCACCCGAACGGAATTTCCGGGCAGATAGGCGATCGGCAGGTCCTCGACTTCGATCGTTTTGAGTGACGCCTTGTCGGCGCCCGCCGCGACGGCCTTAACCTCCGCCTCCTCGACCGCGGCGGCGAGTGCTGCGTCCCGCGACAGACCCGAGAAGATACGGTCTATCTCGCCGCTCACCTGCGCGATCGCCGCGCCGACCGCATTGGCGACCGCGTGGTGTTCGACTCGGACCACCTCGGACGCACCCTCGACGCGGTCGGGAATGAGGAAGCTGCCGCCGCCGACCGCGAGCAGCGGCACGTCGCCGGCTTCGGTCTTCATGCGGTCGATGCCCTCTACGATCATCTCGCGCATTGCGCCGAGCGTTCGTTCCACCATGGAAGGCGCCAAGTGCGCGACCCGCTCCCTCTCGCCGATCTCGGCGATGCCGGCGGCGACCCCGATATCCGTCGCCGTAAGCTGCGTACCGCCGAAGACCAGCGCCTCCCGCGTCAGCCGGTAGCCGACGCTGCCCGGACCGATGCCGCTGCCATCCTCCGTAATCTCGGTGCCGCCGCCGAGCCCGATCGACAGGAGGTCCGGCATGCGAAAGAGCGTGCGGACGCCACCGACTTCGACGGCGCTGTTCGCCTCGCGCGGGAAGCCTGCCTTGAGATAACCGATGTCGCTCGTCGTGCCGCCGACATCGACGACGACGCCGTCCTCCATGCCCGACAGGAAGGCAGCGCCGCGCATGCTGTTGGTCGGGCCGGAGGCGAAACAATAGACCGGAAAGCGTTCCACCATCTCCGCGCGCATGATCGTGCCGTCGTTCTGGGTCAGGAAAAGCGGCGCCTGGATGCCGCTCGCCCGCATCGCCTCGACGAAGGCGCGCGTCGTCTTGCCCGCGAGGTCCTGGAGACAGGCGTTGAGCAGGGTCACGTTCTCGCGCTCGAGCAGGCCGATACGGCCGAGATCGCTCGACAGCGTGATGCGCAGGTCGGGATTCTCCTCGCGCAGGATTTCAGCCGTCTCGTGCTCGCATTCCGCGGTCAGCGGCGAGAAGACAGCGCAGATGCCGGCCGAAGTGATGCCGGCATCGGCGATCCTCCTGGCGGCTTCGCGCACCGCCGCCCGATCGAGCGGCACGATCGGCCGGCCGTCATATTCGTGGCCGCCGCGGATCATGTGGACGTTCCCCGAGACAAGCCGCGCGAGATCGCCCGGCCAGTCGACGAAGGGCGGCAGGGCGGCGCTGGCGGGCAAGCCGACGCGCAGCGCGGCGACCTTGTTCAGCCCGCGCCGCTGCACCACCGCATTGGTGAAATGCGTGGTGCCGATCATGACGCCGTCGAGCGAAGTGGCCAGCGCCCGGTTTTCCGCGAGCACCAGGTCAAGCGCCTTTTTCACGCCGCTCGTCACGTCTTCGGTCGTCGGCGTCTTCACTCCCTTGAGGACCTTGCCGTCCACGATCAGGACGGCATCCGTGTTGGTGCCGCCCACGTCGATGCCGATGCGCTTCATGCCGCCGCTCCAAAAACCGTCCTGTAATCGAAATCGTAGCCGAAGGCGCGGGGGCCGACATGCTGCAGCCCTTTCGGCGAAAGCAGCACTTCCGGCGCCGGCAGCACCACCACGCTGACGCGCTGGCCGTAGCGGATCGATTCGGTGCCGATCGCCTCGCCCGAGACGCTGTCCATCACGCAGATGATGTCGGGGGTCGTCACCACCACTTCGCCGTCGCGCCATGCGGCGGCGAATTCGTTCTGGAATTCGAGATCGAGCGCCGAGCCGCGATCGCCGTCCAGCCCCTCGATGCGGGCGCGCCCGCGCAGAAAGCCCTCGGTGGTGCGCCGGCTGATGTCCTGCACCTTGCCCCGGAAGAGCAGCGCGCCGGATTCGGCCTCGATCAGCGCGGCGACGGGGTCTTCGTGCCGGCGCCGCGCCTCGCGTACGACGCGGCCGATGCGGATCGCCTTGGTGGTGGTGTAGAGGACGCCGTGTTCCTTGACCTCGCGGCCGGTGCGCGGCGCCTTGCAGGTGGCGGCGATCGAGCCGACCTCGGTGCAGACCTTGCGGCTGATGCGCTCCATCCATTTCCAGCTTGCCGCCCGCGTCACCACGACCTCATTGTCGCGGATGTCGGAGAGCGTGAGGGGAAACATGGGAAGGTCGGCGATGGCGAAGCTGGTCATCTGCGCTTCCGGAAAGGCGCGGCCCATGGAGTCGGCATCGACAACCGGCAGGCCCGTCATCGCCGCGACCTGCAGGGGCTGCAACGCGTTGCCGCCGCCGATCTCGACCGACATGACGGCCCGGAACTTCTTCTGGAGGTAATCCTCCATGGCGCGCAGCGGCTTGGCGGCGAAGGCCGGATCGGACAGACGTTCCTGCCCGACGAGCGGCGCGCCCATATTGGAGACGACGGCGACAAGATCGTCGTCGTCGAGCGCCATCGGGTCCATCAGCTTCACCCGCGTGCCGCCCTCATAGAGGTTGCGCATGTTGAGGTAGGAGAGATAGGGGCTGCCGCCGCCGCCGGCGCCGAGTATCCAGGCCCCGGTCGCCAGGGGCTCGAGTTCGTCCCGTTCGATTTCGCGCAGCATTGCCTCGCCGTCCTCATGCCCTGCGTCAAAGGCGGGACTCGGCGATGCCGCTCCCGCCACGGTGGCCGGAACCCTATCGGCGGGCGCGCGCTGCGCAATACGGGCAAATACTTAGACGGCCCGGGGCGCTACAGGATCGACCGCCGCAAGCGCGCGGGAAATCTGGCGCGGCGCGGCGAAGCATGCCATCATCGAATGGTCATTCTTGTCAGTACAGGACGCCCATGCCGCGCGGCATCCGAAACCTTCCGGCGACCACGCCCGCATGAACGGACCCGAGCCCCACGGGGAGGCTGGCCGGCATCGCATCGCCTTCATCACCATTGGCCAGGCGCCGCGCGACGATGTCGCGCCGGAAATCCTCGCCATGATCGAACGGCCGGTGCTGTGCGACCAATATGGCGCGCTCGACGAAATTCCGGCGGAGGAGATCGCGCGTCATGCGCCGGAACCCGGCGAGGACAGTCTCTATACGCGGCTTGCCAGCGGCGAACATGTGATCGTGTCCGCCGCTTTCGTCGAAGCCCGGTTGGAGGACGTGGTCCGCCGCACGGACGAGAAGGGATATGATCTCATCGCGATCATCACCACCGGCGTATTCCGCCCGTTCGGCGCGCGCACGCCGCTGATCAACGGCCAGCGCGTGGTCGACGCCTGGATCGAATCGCTTGTCATGGACGACAGCCGCATCGGCATCATCTATCCGCTGAAGCGGCAGATCGCTGAGCGCGACCTGCGCGGTCATGCGACCACGATCCGTAATCCGCGCGCGCAGGCCGCCTCGGGCGAGAGCAGGAGCCTGGAAGAAGCGGCGGGTCAATTGAAAGGCTGCGATCTCATCCTCATGCACTCGGTCGGGTACACCGAAGCGATGGCGCAGCAGGTCGCGAACCTGACCATGGCTCCCGTCGTCACTGCGCGCCGGGTCATCGCCGGCGCGATAAGGCTGCAATTGATGCAAATCGACGAAGCACCCGAGGTCAATCCGACCGATATGGTCGAACGTCTCCCGGTGCATGGCGAGCCGCTCACGCGCCGCGAACGCGAAGTGGTGACGCTCGTGCTCGACGGCCTTTCCAACAAGCTGATCGCGCGTCGCCTCGGCATCAGCTACCGGACGGTCGAGATCCATCGCGGCCGGGCGTTCGGCAAGCTCGGCGTCACATCGGCCGCCGATCTGATCCGGCAGATCCTGCTCAAGCGCCGTCTCTGACCGGCTTCGGTACGTGTTCCCACGTATTGATCGGCTTTCATTCTTCCGTACCGTGACCCGAACTCGGCGCCTCGACAGCGCCGGGACGGGGCACCTTTCACGGGAGATTCAGGTGGCCAAGCGCACCGCTTTCGTAACCATCGGCCAGGCGCCGCGCAGCGACGTGACGCCGGACATCCTGGCCGAAGTGCGCACGCCGCTTGCCGTCGACGAGTTCGGCGCGCTCGACGGCATGGATGCCGATCAGGTCCGCGCCATGTCGCCCGACGCGGGCGAGGAGCGGCTGGTCACGCGGCTGCAGGACGGCACCGAAGTCATCATCGGCAAGAAGAAGACGCAAAAGCGCCTGCAGGAGCTTTTCACGCGTCTCGACGGCGAGGGTTACGATCTGATCGTGCTTCTCTGCACCGGCCATTTCGAGCCCTTCCGCGTGAAGACGCCGTTCCTGGAGCCGCAACTCGTCGTCGACAATTTCGTCAAGGGCCTCTCGTATGGCGCGAAGACGCTCGGCGTTCTCGTCCCCAACGAGAAGCAGACCGAGGAATTCCATGGCATCGACGGACTGGAGGCAAAGATGAGTTCCGCCACGCCCTACGGCGCGCCGCGCTTTGCCGAAGCCGGGCGCGAACTTGCCGACACCGATGTAATCGTCATGCATTGCATGGGCTATTCGGAAGCGATGCGCCGCGAGGTCGCCGAGGGCGCCCGCCGGCCGGTCCTACTTTCGCGCCGCATGGTGGCGCACGCCATCGACCTCATCATCTCGTGAGCGTCAAGAAAAAGAAGAACGGAGGAGAAACGATGAATTTTATCCCGGCAAGAATGAAATCGGTGCCGCTGGCATTGGCGCTGGCGACGGCGGTGACCTTCAGCCTCGGCGCGCCTTCCCGGGCCTTCGAGAAGACTCCGGATGGCAACGTCCTGGTCTTCGGCGGCCGCCAGCCCGTCCCCAATCTCGATCCCAGCCAGAAATATGACTGGTCGACAAGGATGCTGCAGCAGGCGGTCTACGATGCTCTGGTCAAATACGAAGGCGACCCGGCCGAGATCAAGCCATGGCTCGCCAAGAGCTGGGACGAGAGCGCCGACGCGAAGACCTGGACCTTCCACCTCGTCGACAACGCCAAGTTCCACAATGGCGATCCGGTCGATGCCGAGGCGATCAAATATTCCTTCACGCGGACGCTGAAGATCGGCAAGGGGCCGTCCTGGATGCTGTCCTCCGTGCTTGCTCCCGACGGCATCGAAGTCGTCGATCCGCACACGATCCGCTTCCACCTCAAGGAAGCCTACGCGCCGTTCCTGTCCTTCCTGCCCTGGTGGTACATCATGGACCCGAAGCAGGTGAAGGAGAACGAGAAAAATGGCGACATGGGCCAGGCCTGGCTCACGGAACATGCCGCCGGCAGCGGCCCGTTCAACATCGCGCGCTGGCAGCAGGGCACGCTCTACGGCCTCGCAGCGGTCGACAATTACTGGAAAGGCTGGCCGCACAAGACGCACCCGGTGGGGATCATCTACAAGCTGATGCGCGAAGCGGCGACGCAGCGGGCCGCGCTCGTCCGTGGCGATGCCGATATCGTCGAGGGCCTGTCGCCGGACGATTACCAGGTGGTCAAGTCGATGCCCGGCATCGCCATCGAGAACCATCCCGGCATGACTACCTTCGGCGTGATGTTCAACACGGCGAAAGGGCCGACATCCGATATCAACCTGCGGAAGGCTATCGCCTATGCGGTCGATTACGACGCGCTTCTGAAGGTCTATAACGGCGCCGCCACGCTGGAGGACAGCCCGTTCCCGCCGGCGATCAAGGGCCATGTGACGATCAAGGACATTCCGCGCAAGGACATGGCCAAGGCCAAGGACTATCTCGCCAAGACCAAATACGCCAATGGCGGCCTGACCCTCGATTACGTCTATGTCCAGGGCCTGGAAGAGGAGCGCAAGATCGGCCTCATCCTGCTGGACGATCTGAAAGAGCTCGGCATCAAGGTCCAGCTGAGGCCGATGACCTGGCCGAACATGACGGCGCTCGCCGAAAAGGCGGACACGTCGCCGGAAATGATGGCGGTCTTTACGACTCCTGTCGCGACCGATCCCGACGCGGTCGCCTTCCAGTACGCCAAGGAATCGTGGGGCAAATATTACGGCTCGCACTATCTCGACGATCCCGAGCTGGAAAAGATGATCATCGAGGCGCGGCAGACCGCCGATTGGGCGAAGCGCGCGCCGATCTATGCCAAGATCCAGCAGCGGATCGTGGATGACCAGCCGGAAGTCTTCGGCATGCTCGCCAACCGCCGCTGGGCGCGCCGCGACTGGGTGCACGGCTTCAAATTCTCGCCCGTCCATTTCACCGGAGAGGTGGACCTCTACCAGCTTGAAATCGTCCCGAAATAACGGTTTCAAGGACAGGGCGCCAACGGCCGGGCCGGCGCGTCCGGCCGTTTTGACAGGACAGAATGGTTCAGATGGCCCTCTTCATCGGAAAGCGAATGGCCTTCCTGGTGTTGATGCTCTTCGGGCTCCTGATCATAACCTTCCTGTTG